>DAIMFM010000120.1:0-9105 GCA_036724585.1 Burkholderiaceae bacterium
CCCAAGACCAGCGAGGAAATCGACGCCATGCGCGTCGCGTGGCGCCTCGCCGCCGAAGTCCTCGACTACATCGTTCCCCATGTCGTCCCGGGGGTCACCACCGGCGAGCTCGACCGGCTCTGCCATGCCTACATGACGGATGTCCAGGGCACGATCCCGGCGCCCCTCAATTATGCGCCGCCGGGCTACAGCCCCTTCCCCAAGGCGATCTGCACGTCGGTCAACCACCAGGTCTGCCACGGCATTCCCGGGGACAAGGTCCTGAAGTCGGGAGACGTCCTGAACATCGACATCACGGTCATCAAGGACGGCTTCCACGGCGACACCAGCCGCATGTTCTTCGTCGGTGAACCCTCGATCGCGGCCCGCCGGCTCTGCAACGTCACCTACGAGTGCATGTGGCTCGGAATCGAGGCGGTGCGCCCGGGCGCGCACCTGGGCGACATCGGCAACGCCATCCAGCGGCACGCGGAAGCCCATGGTTTTTCCGTGGTGCGCGAGTTCTGCGGCCATGGCATCGGCCGGCGCTTCCACGAGGATCCGCAGGTCCTGCACTATGGCAAGCCGGGCACGGGGATGGAACTCGTCGAAGGCATGATCTTCACGATCGAGCCCATGATCAACGCCGGCCGGCGCGAGATCCGCGACCTGCCCGACGGCTGGACCATCGTCACCAAGGACCGCAGCCTGTCGGCCCAGTGGGAGCACACCGTGCTGGTCACCGCCGACGGCTACGAGGTCCTCACGGTGTCGCCCGGCATGCCGGCCCGTCCCGACCTGCAGCGCCAGAGCGCCTGAGCGCGCGATGGGCGACCTTGCTCAGGCCGCCGCCCGGGCCGGATCCAGGGAGCGCGTCGCCGCCCTGAAGGCCGACTACACACGTGCCCGCGAAGCCGCCATCGAGGCCTTTCGCCAGCGCCCGACGCCGGAGCGACTCCTCGCTGCCCTGAGTCGCGCCGCCGACGCCGCGGTGCGCCGCCTCTGGGCGCGGGCGGGCGCGCCTTCCGGCTCGGCGCTGGTCGCCGTCGGGGGCTACGGGCGCGCCGAGCTCTATCCCCACTCCGACATCGACCTGCTCGTGCTGCTCGATCGACAGCCCGACGAGAAGGCCGCCGCCGCCCTGTCGGCCTTCGTCGGCGCCTGCTGGGACGTGGGGCTCGAGATCGGGCATTCGGTGCGCACCATCGACGAGTGCCTGGCGGAATCCGCGGCCGACCTCACCGTGCGCACCGCCCTGCTCGAGCGGCGCCTGCTCGCCGGCGACGACGCCACCTACGGCCGGCTGGACGCGCGCCTGGCCGAAGCGATGAACGCCGGCGAGTTCATGCAGGCCAAGCAGCTGGAGATGGTCCAGCGGCACGTCAAGTACCAGGACACGCCCTACAGCCTCGAGCCCAACACCAAGGAAAGCCCGGGTGGCCTGCGCGACCTCCATGTCATCGTCTGGATCGCCCGCGCGGCGGGCCTGGGCCGCAATCATGCCGAGCTCGCCGACAACGGCCTGATGACCCATGCCGAGGAGCGCCTCTACCGGGTCAACCAGCGCATGCTCATGCGCATCCGCGCGATGCTCCATATCGAAGCCGGGCGGCGCGAGGACCGGCTGGTGTTCGACCTGCAGGCGCAGGTCGCGCGGGCACTCGGCTTCGACGACCGCAGCAAGCGCCTCGCGTCCGAGCGGATGATGCAGCGCTACTACTGGGCGGCCAAGTCGGTCACGCAGCTCAACACGATCCTGATGCAGAACCTGGAGGATCGGCTCTTCTATCGGCTCGATGGCGAGGCGGTGCCGCTCGACGCCGAGTTCCGCGACCGCAACGGATTGCTCGAAGCCATCGACCCGGAGCTCTTCAAGCGCAAGCCGGCGGCCATCCTGCGCGCCTTCCGGCGACTCCAGGAGAATCCCGCCCTGACCGGGATGACCACGCCGACCCTGCGCGCCATGTGGCTCGCCCGCCATGGCATCAACGCCGACTTCCGCCGCAAGGCCGCCAATCGCAGGCTCTTCCTGTCGCTGCTCACCGCCGAGCGCGGCGTCACGCACGAGCTGCGGCGGATGAACAAGTGGTCGATCCTCGGACGCTACCTGCCGGCATTCCGGCGGATCGTCGGGCGGATGCAGCACGATCTCTTCCACGTCTACACCGTGGACCAGCACATCCTGATGGTGGTGCGCAACCTGCGCCGCTTCCAGCTGCCGGAGCATGCCCACGAGTACCCCCTGTGCTCGGAGCTCGCCAGCTCGCTCGAGAAGCCCTGGCTGCTGGTGATCGCGGCGCTCTTCCACGACATCGCCAAGGGCCGTGGCGGCGACCACTCGGAGCTCGGCAAGATCGACGCGACGCGCTTCTGCCGCGACCACGGCCTCAGCCGCGAGGACACCGATACCGTCGCCTTCCTCGTCGAGCAGCACCTGACCATGTCGACCTTCGCGCAGAAGCAGGACCTGGCCGACCCCGAGGTCATCAGCCGCTTCGCGGCGCTGGTCGGTAGCGAGGAGCGCCTGATCCTCCTCTACCTGCTCACGGTGGCCGACATCCGCGGCACCAGCCCGAAGGTCTGGAACGCCTGGAAGGCGAAACTGCTCGAGGACCTGTTCCGGCTGGCCCGGCGCACGCTGGCGGGCGAGCGGCCGGCGACCAGCGAACGGCTCGACGCCAAGCGCCGCGAGGCGATCCGCCTGCTCAACCTCGGCGCGGTCGCCGCCGACGACTACGCGGCATTCTGGGACAAGCTCGACATCGGCTACTTCCTGCGCACCGAGAGCCAGGACATCGCGTGGCACACCCGCGTGCTGCATCCGCATGCCTTCACCGAGGTCCCGGTGGTCCGCTGCCGGGCCGCACTCTCCGGCGGCGGCTTCCAGGTCGTCGCGTACCTGCGCGACCGCCCTGAACTCTTTGCCCGGATCTGCAGCTACTTCGACCGCAAGAACCTCTCGATCCTCGATGCACGGGTCCATACCACTACCCACGGCTATGCGCTTGACAACTTCGTGATCGTGGAGCCGTCCGGCATGGCCGCCTACCGCGACATCCTGCCCCTGGTGGAAGCCGAGCTGAGCGAGACGCTGCGGCGCCATGATCCGCTGCCGGCGCCGGTGCGCGGGCGCATCTCGCGGCGCTCGCGCAACTTCCCGATCAATCCGACAGTGGAGCTGCGTCCCGACGAGCGCGGCCACCACTGGCTGCTGTCGATCACGGCCAACGACCGGACGGGCCTGCTCTACCGGATCGCCCTGGTGCTCGAGCGCCATGGGGTCAACCTGTACACCGCGCGGATCACGACCCTCGGCGAGCGCGCCGAGGACGTCTTCGTGATCGACGGCCCCGCGCTCGGCGATCCGCGGCACGAACTCCAGATCGAGGCCGAGCTGCTCGAGACCCTGCGCGGCGACCCCTGAGGCAGCCCGGGCCTGCCCCGGGCTCGCAGCACGGGCGCGAACGCGGCTATGCTCCCAGTACCGGACGACGTCCGTCCGCCATCCGGGAGCCGACCCCTGAAACTGCGAACCCTTGCCGCCACCATCGTCCTGGCCAGTGGCGCGGCCGTCGCCACCTCCGCCCTTGCGCAGACCGCGCCGCCGGCGAGCCCCCTGGACGAACCGATCACGCCGATCCTGCCGCCGAAGGAGATCAACCTCGGCAAGAAGCTCTTCTTCGATCCCCGGCTGTCGAAGGCGGGCATCATTTCCTGCAACACCTGCCACAACCTGTCGATGGGCGGCTCGGACAACCTGCCCACCTCGATCGGCGACCGCTGGCAGCGCGGGCCCATCAACTCCCCGACGGTGCTGAACTCCAGCCTCAACGTGGCCCAGTTCTGGGACGGCCGCGCGGCCGACCTGCAGGAGCAGGCGGGCGGCCCGATCGCCAACCCCGTCGAGATGGCCTTCAGCCATACCCTGGCGATCGACATGCTGACCTCGATCCCCGAGTACGTCCGCGAGTTCCGCCAGGTCTACGGCGTGAACACGAAGATCGACCTCGACCAGGTCACCGGCGCGATCGCCGAGTTCGAGAAGACCCTCGTCACGCCGAACTCGCGCTTCGACCAGTGGCTGCTCGGCAACGCCGACGCCATCACGCCCCGGGAACTCGAGGGCTACCGGATCTTCAAGGAAAGCGGGTGCATCGCCTGCCACAACGGCGAGGCCGTCGGAGGCAACTCCTTCCAGAAGATGGGCATCGTCGAGCCCTACCAGGGAGCGACGTCCGAAGGCCGCGCCGCGGTCACCGGCAAGGACGCCGACCGGTTCAGCTTCAAGGTGCCGACCCTGCGCAACGTCGAGCTGACCTACCCGTACTTCCATGACGGCGCGGCCAACACGCTGGCCGAGGCGGTCGACATCATGGGACGCATCCAGCTCGGCCGCACCTACTCCAAGGAGGAGAACAGCAAGATCGTCGCCTTCCTGAAGACCCTGACCGGTGAGCAGCCGACCATCATCCTGCCGATACTGCCGCCTTCGTCGGACCTGACGCCCCGTCCCAGGCCGTTCGACTGAACGCCGCCGGCGGCGCGGCCGGCATCAGCAGCAGGCCGACAGGAGCGTGTGGACGCGCCCGAGGGCGCTGTCGAGGATCTCCCGGATCCCGGTCATCGAGATGCCCTGTCGGCTGCTGCCGAGCCCCGCCGCGTGGTTCGCGACGACGGCGACGCAGGCGTAGGGCAGCCCGAGCTCACGGGCCAGCAAGGCCTCGGGCATGCCGGTCATCCCCACCACGTCGCAGCCATCGCGCGCAAGCCGGCGGATCTCTGCGGCGGTCTCGAGCCGCGGGCCCTGGGTGCAGCCGTAGCAGCCGCCATCGTGGACGGTCTCCCCGATTCGCGCGGCCGTATCGAGCAGCAGGCCGCGCAGTTCCGCATCGTAGGGTTCGGTGAAGTCCACATGGGTCACCGCCGTCCCCGGGCCTTCGAAGAACGTCGCCTTGCGGCCGTGCGTGTAGTCGATGATCTGGTCCGGGATGACCACCTCGCCCGGCCCGTATGACTCCCGGATGCCGCCCACGGTCGCCACCGCGATGATGCGCTCGGCGCCCATCTCGCGCAGCGCCCAGATGTTCGCGCGATAGTTGATCTCGTGCGGCGCGATCGTATGGCCATAGCCGTGGCGGGCGAGGAAGACGATGTCCGTCGGGCCTATGCGGCCGAAGGTCAGCGCGCAGGACGGATCCCCATAGGGGGTGCGCATCACCCTGCGACGGGTATCGCTGAGATCCGCCAGTCCGGCCAGCCCGGAACCACCGATGATTGCCAACATTGCGTGCTACCCCCGCGTGCTCATGGCCTCGCGGCCCCCGTGTTCGTGTTCATGGTTCCCGCCCGTCGAGCAGCGCGAGCAGGCCGGCTTCGTCGATGACCTCGATGCCGAGTTCCTGCGCCCGCGCCAGCTTGCTGCCCGCTGCGTCGCCCGCGACGACATAGTCGGTCTTCGACGAGACCGAGCCGGTGACGGTACCGCCCCGGGCGCGGATCAGTGCCGCCGCCTCGTCGCGGGTCATCCCGGGCAAGGTCCCGGTCAGCACGAAGTTGCGCCCGGCGAGCGCCGTCGCACTGGCGCCGCCGGCATCGGTGGCGCCGGCATCGCCGGCCGCCGCAGGCGGAGCCTCGATCGCCAGCCCCGCCGCCAGCAGGTCCGCGATGACTTCCCGGTTGCGCGCCTCGCCGAAGAAGTTCTCGAGCGCGGCGATGATCTCGGGGCCGATGCCCTCGAGTACATCCGCTTCCAGTGGTTCGCCCCGGGCACGGCGCTTCGCGTTCTCCTTCTGTACTCGCGCCTTCTCCGCCTGCACGGCGGGCCAGTCGGCGTCCATGATCGCATCGAGGCTGCCGAAGGCGTGGGCGAGGATCCTCGCGACCTCCTCGCCCACATGCCGGATCCCCAGGCCGAAGATGAAGCGCGCGAGACTGCACTGCCGGGAGGCGGCGATCGCGGCGACGAGGCGACTGGCCGATTTTTCCCCCATGCGCTCGAGGCTCGCGAGCGTCCCGGCGTCGAGCCGGTACAGGTCGGCCGGGCTGCGGACGAGGTCGCGTTCGATGAGCTGCTCGACGATCTTCTCGCCCAGGCCGTCGATGTCCATCGCGCGGCGCTGGCCGAAGTGCAGCAGGGCCTGCTTGCGCTGCGCCGCGCAGACGAGCCCCCCCTGGCAGCGCCACGCCGCCTCGCCGGACTCGCGCGCGGCCTGCGACCCGCAGACCGGGCACTGCGAGGGCATCCGGAAGGCGCGCAGGTCCTCGTGGCCGGGCTCGCCCGCAGCGGGGCGGCGCTCGGGCAGCGCCCGGACGACTTCGGGGATGACATCGCCGGCCCGGCGCACCACGACCCAGTCGCCGATGAGCAGGTCCTTGCGGCGGATCTCGTCCTCGTTGTGCAGCGTCGCGTTGCTCACCGTGGTGCCGCCCACGAAGACCGGCGCGAGGCGCGCCACGGGCGTCAGCGCGCCGGTGCGCCCGACCTGGATCTCGATGTCGAGCAACCGGGTCTCCGCCTCCTGTGCGGGGAACTTGTGCGCCAGCGCATAGCGCGGCGCACGGGCCACGAAACCGAGGCGCTGCTGCGCCCGGCGGTCGTCGACCTTGTAGACCACCCCGTCGATCTCGTAAGGGAGGGAGGCGCGACGGGCGCCGAGTTCGGCGAAGTAGGCGAGCAGGCCCTGACCGCCCTCGCGCGTGCCGTGCTCGCCGACGGGCATGCCGAAGTCGGCCAGGGCATCGAGCAGGCCGGACTGGGTCGGCGGCACATCGAAGCCCTGCGAGGCGCCGATGCCGTAGGCGAGGAAACGCAGCGGCCGGCGCGCCGTCACGGCCGGATCGAGCTGGCGCAGGCTGCCCGCGGCCGCATTGCGCGGGTTCACGAAGGTACGCTCGCCGCGCGCTTCCTGCTCCGCGTTCATGCGCTCGAAATCCGTCTTGTACATGAGGACCTCGCCGCGCACCTCGAGCAGTTCCGGCGGCGAGGCCGCGCGCAGGCGCAGCGGTATCGCCCGCACGGTGCGCAGGTTCGATGTGACGTCCTCGCCGGTCTGGCCGTCGCCACGGGTGGCGCCCTGCACGAAGCGGCCCGATTCGTAGCGCAGCGATATGGCCAGTCCGTCGTACTTCGGCTCGACGCTGTAGCGCACCGGCGCATCGCCGCTGCCGAGTTGCTCGCGCACCCGGCGATCGAAGGCGAGCACCTCCTCGTCGGTGAAGGCGTTGCCGAGGGAGAGCATCGGCTCGGCATGGCGGACCGCCGCAAAGCCGGCCGCCGGCGGCGCGCCGACGCGCTGGCTCGGCGAATCGGGCGTGACCGCTTCCGGGTTCGCCGCCTCGAGCTCCAGGAGCTCGCGAAACAGGCGGTCGTACTCGGCGTCGCTGCGCGTCGGCGCATCGAGCACGTAGTACTCGTAGGAAAGCTGCTCGAGCTCGGCCCGCAGCTGCGACAGGCGCTCGGCGGCGCGCCCCGGCATCAGTTGAACAGGCGCAAGGCGACCGGCGAGCCGGCCCGGAATCCCGCCGCTTCGAGCGCGTCGTAACGGGCGGCCAGCTGCGCCTCGATCCGGGTGAACACCGCATCGGTGAGCGCCCTGCCGGTATCGTCGACCATGCGCCCCTGCAGGGCCTGGGCGCAATGCCACGCACAGGCCACCATCTCGCGCAGGGGTTCGCGCTCGGCCGCGACGCGGGGCACGTCGAGCAGGAAGGTGAGCCGGTTCGGGGTGTCGCCCAGGGCCACCGAGAACACGACTTCGCCCTGGTCACCGAGCCGGGCGTAGCGGTTGTTGCCGCGCTCGATGACGTCGGCCGACTGCGCGATCCCGTTGAGGTCCGCCGGCGAGAGCGCCTCGGAGACCTCGACGTTGACGCCGATCTGGGCGTCGAGTGCGGCGCAGCGGGCATCGAGCCCACGCGCCCGTTCGAGTACCCGCATCATGTCGGGGGGTTCGACGAAGGCGCCCAGGCTGTCGGCCAGCGCCTGCAGCCCGGTGACGAATTCGGAGTACTCCATCGCATTGAGCGGGCCATGGCGATTGGCCATGAGGATGCCCACGCGCAGGCTGCGATAGTGACGCCCCGGCGCCGGCGACTCCCAGGTGGCGGCTGCGGCAGCGGTCACCGGCGTGACGCCGGCGTCGGCGTCCGGTCCGGCGTCGCCAGCGAAGTCCGGATCGGGGTCGGTGCGGGCCTGCGCGTCGACGGCGACCTCGCCCTCGACGCCGGGGGAATCCCCGGCCGGGCCGTCGCCCTCGGGTCGCGCATGGGTCCCGGCCTCGCCGCCCTCGTCGGTAGCGCCGGTCCCGGCCGGGACGGGTGGCTCGTCCACCATCCAGGCGTTGGCCTGCGTCGAGCCCTCGACCAGCACCGGCTTGCTGCCGGCGCGGCGGAAGCGCCGGGCCAGGCTGATGATCCGCTCGCCCGCGACGGGACCGGTGAGCTCGACCGCGACACAGCAGTCGGCCACGGGATCGAGGCGCGGCGCGGGCGGGCCGGCTCGCGCGGCCTGGGCTTCGAGGATGCGGTCCTGGGCGGAGATCACGGCGCCCTCGGCGGCCTGCGATGGGGCTGCGGCGGGGGTGGTTCCTGCGGCAGGCGCGCGCCCCGCGGCATCGGCAGCGGGCTGCACCGGGGCCGCGTCGGGCCCATCGCCTACCGCGTCATCGGGCGAGAGTACGGGAGGACCGTCACCGTCGGCATCCCTGGCGGCGAAATCCTCGCCGGGCATCGGCTCGATGCTTGCGGGGCCCACGCGCCCGAAACGCGGCTCCTGGCGCAGCAGGGGTTCGGGCTCGCGGCCGTCCGGGACCCGGCGCCGGAACGAGCCACCGAGCCAGTAGTTGTACAAGAGGACGCCACCGACGCCGACCAGCGCCAGGATCAGCAGGCTCAGTCCCAGACTACTCACATGCAAACTCCTTCGGGCCGCTCGGAACCTGTGAATGACTCGAATGCGCCAGGTTCTCAGGCCACCTCGGCGTACTCGGCGGCGCGGTCGAGGTCGACCGCGACGATACGCGACACTCCGCGCTCCTGCATGGTCACCCCGATCAGTTGCGAGGCGAGTTCCATCGCGATCTTGTTGTGGGTGATGAAGAGGAACTGGGTCTGGTCGGACATCCGGCG
>DAIMFM010000121.1:0-1952 GCA_036724585.1 Burkholderiaceae bacterium
CGCTGGTCCTCGACGAGGTCCGCACCGGCCTGCGCATCGACCTCGCGGGCAGCTGGGAGCCGCTCGGGATCCGTCCCGACCTGTCCGCCTGGAGCAAGGCGATCGCCAACGGCCATGCGCTGGCCGCTGTCACCGGCGGGGAGGCGCTGCGCGATGCGGCGACGCGTATCTTCAGCACCGGCTCGTTCTGGTGCGGGGCGGTGGCGATGGCCGCCGGCGTGGCCACGCTCGATGTCGCGGCGAGCGAAGGGCTGGTGGCCCATCTCGAGCGCATCGGCGGGATGCTGCGCGCGGGGCTGGCGGCGCAGTCGGCGTCCCACGGCGTGCCGATCCGCCAGAGCGGGCCGGTGCAGATGCCGCTGGTGCTCTTCGAGGACGACGCGGACTTCGCGAAAGGAACGCTGTTCTGCGCCGAGGCGCTGGCGCGCGGCGCCTACCTGCATCCGCGCCACAACATGTTCCTGTCGCTGGCGCACACCGAGGCGGACATCGACCGGGCGCTGGCGGCGACCGACGAGGCCTTTGCTGCCGTCGCCGCCCGCTTCGGCCACCTCTGACCAGGCGGCCATGCGCCAACAAGGGCCTCGGATTCGAGCGCAGGGCAAGGCGGGGCGCCGCAGACAGTACGGTTGTACGGCAAGGCGCTCCAACGCGGCCATGCGCTCGAATCCGAGGCCCTCAGGCGGGGATGTGCGCCGTCATCCTGGTGAAGCCATGCACGAAGTTCGACAGCGTGCGCTCGGGTTCGCCCAGCACCTCGATGCGCGGGTGGCGGGCGAGCAGTTCTTCCCAGAGGATGCGCAGCTGCAGCTCGGCGAGCCGGTTGCCCACGCAGCGGTGGATGCCGAAGCCGAAGGCGACGTGCTGGCGCGGATTGGGCCGGTCGATGATGAAGTCGTGGGGCCGCTCGATCATGGTCTCGTCGCGGTTCCCCGAGATGTACCACATCACCACCGCATCGCCCTTGCGGATCTGCTTGCCGCCGAGCTCGGTGTCCGCCACGGCGGTGCGCCGCATGAACGCGAGCGGCGTCTGCCAGCGGACGATCTCGGAGACCATCTTCGGGATCAGGCCCGGGTCGGCGCGCAGCTTGTCGTACTCGGCGGGGAAGCGGTTGAGCGCGAGCAGGCCGCCCGACATCGAGTTGCGGGTGGTGTCGTTGCCGCCGACGATCAGCAGCAGCAGGTTGCCGAGGAACTCCTTCTCGTCCATGTCGCGCGTCGCCGGCGAATGCGCGAGCATCGAGATGAGGTCGGGGCGAGGCGGCTCGTTGACGCGCTCGTTCCATAGCCGGGTGAAGTAGGCGAGGCACTTGGCCAGCTCTTCCTGGCGCATCTCCCAGGACTCCACCGGCCCGGCGTCCTTGGGATGCCCGGTCGAGATGTCCGACCACCAGGTGAGCAGGTGGCGATCCTCGAAGGGAAAGTCGAACAGGGTCGCGAGCATCTTGGTGGTCAGGTCGATGGAGACCCGCTCGACCCAGTCGAAGGGTTCGCCCACCGGCAGCGACTCGATCACCTCGATCACGCGCGAGCGGATCAGGTCCTCGAACTTCGCGAGGTATTGCGGCGCGACGATCGGGCTGACCGCCTTGCGCTGTTCGTCGTGGCGCGGCGGATCCATCTCGATGAAGCTCGGCAGGATCTCGTCGGGCTTGCGCGCCATCAGCGAGACGCTGCCGCCGGCAAACGCATCGGACGAGAACACCCGGTGGTTCATGTCCACCGCCATGATGTCCTTGTAGCGGGTCACGGACCAGAACGAACCGAAGCGCGTCTTCGTGCTCCAGTGCACCGGGTCCTCGCGGCGCAGTCGCTCGAACACGAGATGGATGGTGTCGTCGCGGAAGCGATAGCCGTCGCTGGGATCGAGGTCCTCGACCGGGGTGGACATGATGGCGTCGCGGATCGACTGGGGCGTGGCGAGGTCCATCGCAGGGTCTCCGTCGGTTC
>DAIMFM010000121.1:1962-7369 GCA_036724585.1 Burkholderiaceae bacterium
GCACGCGTGCTGGCGCTAACGTATCACGAACCCGCCGCCGGGATGGCCCGGCGGCGCGCGTACCGGGCCGCCGCACCGGCCAGGGCGATGCAGGCGATCGCGCTCGCGATGGCGCCCGTGCGCAGCGCCGTCGTGAAGGCGTCGCGGCCCGCCGCCAGGACGGCGTCGCCCAGCGGCGCCACGAGCGAGGCGGCATGGGCGATGCCCTCGTGCAGGCTGGCCGGCATCGCGCCGGCGCCGTCCGGCCAGGCGTCGACGAGCGCGATCCGGTACACCGCCCCGACGAGGCTGCCGTAGAGCGCGATGCCCGTGGCGCCGCCGAACTCGGCCACCGTTTCGGAGATCGACGAGGCAGCGCCCGCGGCACGGGCCGGCGCGCTGCTGACCACGAGGTCGGTGGCCAGGGTGAAGACGGGCGACAGCCCGAGCGAGAAGACGACGGCCCAGAGGATCGCCCAGCCCGGCGACTGGCCGGGCGCGAGCGTCGCCAGGCCGAGGTAGCCGGCGGCTGCAAGCGCGAAGCCGGCGGCGACCAGGCGCGGCGCGGCGAAGCGCCGCGCGAGCAGGGGCACGCCGACCGAGCCGACGACGAAGGCGAGCGCGAAGGGCGTGCTCCCCAGGGCCGCATGCAGCGGCGAGAGCTGCAGCACCTGCTGCAGGTAGAGGGCGATGAAGAGGAAGTTGCAGAAGGCGATGAAGCAGGCGGCGCCATAGACGAGCAGCGCGGCGCCGAAACCGGGCGCCCGGAACATCGCGAGATCGATGAGGGGCGCCGGATGGCGCTTCTGCCGGCGCAGGAAGGCGACGCCCAGGAAGATGCCGAGCGCGAGCGCGGCCAGCGCCTCGAGGCCGGGTCCGGCGAGCGCGAGCCGCTTGATGCCATGGATGGCCGCGAGCGCGGCGACGATCGACAGGCCGACGCTGGCGAGATCGAGCGGCCCCGGATCCGGCGATCGATACTCCGGCAGCAGGAAGGGGCCGAGCGCGAGCAGCAGCAGCATTACGGGCACGGCGACGAGGAAGACCGCAGCCCAGCCCCAGGCCTCGAGCAGCAGGCCGCCGGCGATGGGGCCGACTGCGGCGCCGACCGAGAAGCTCGCGACCCAGATGCCGATCGCCAGCGAGCGTTCGCGCGCGTCCTCGAACAGGTGCCGGATGAGCGACAGGGTCGATGGCGCGATGGTCGCCCCGGCGATGCCGAGCAGCGCCCGGGCGAGCACCAGCATGGCGGCGCTCGTCGAGGAGGCGGCGAGTACCGAGGCGGCGCCGAACGCGGCGGCACCGGCAAGCAGCAGCCGGCGCCGGCCGATGCGATCGCCCAGGGTGCCCATGGTGATGAGCAGGCCCGCGACCATGAAGCCGTAGATGTCCACGATCCAGAGCATCTCGGTCGGGCTCGGGCGCAGTTCCGCCGACAGGGTGGGCAGCGCCAGGTTGAGCACCGTCATGTCCATCGAGTAGAGCATGCAGGGCAGCGCGAGCACGGCGAGCCCGAGCCAGGCGCGGCGGCCGGCCCGCGCGCGCACGGGTGCGGTGGCGGCGGCGCCACCGTCCATGCGCAGGTCGCGGTGGTGTGCGGGCTCGGTTGCGCCCATGGGCTCGGCATTCCCGGTTGCGGCCGGCGATGTTCTCACGATGCCGGCGGCGATGGCGGAAGTCTTGCCGCCGGCAGGGGCATGCGGGACCTGGCATGCGGGATGCCACGGGTACTGCCCGGCAGTTCCAGGGCAATCCTATACTTGTCGGACAAGCATCGCCGGATGCGCCCGGGGCGGGCGCATCCCGAACAGGAGACAGGGGCGTGGTCGACACCGAAGCGCTGGCCGGGGTGGTCCGGACCTTCGAGCCATCCAGCCAGGGGATCGACGGCCTGCGCCGGCTCACGGGCGGCGCGAGCCAGGAGACCTGGAGCTTCGATGCGTTGCGCGGCGATGCGCCGCCGCTTGGCAGCATCCTGCGCCGGGTGGCGGGCGGCTTCGACGGCACGCCGGATACGGATTCCCGCTAGGCATCGCTGGCCGACGAGGCCAGGCTGCTCGGCCTGGCGGCGCGCGCCGGGGTGCCGGTGCCGCGGGTGCTCGCGGTGCTGCGGCCCGGGGGGCCGCTCGGCGCCGGCTACCTGATGAGCCGCATCGAGGGCGAGACGATACCGCGACGCTTCCTGCGCGACCCGCGCTTCGCCCGGGCACGCGCCGGGCTGGCCCGGCAATGCGGCGAGATCCTCGCGCGCCTGCACGCGATCCCGCGCGCGGAGCTGCCACGCCTGCGGCTCGCGCCGGCGGCGGTCGAACTCGAGGACTACGTGCAGCGCCATCGTTCCCATGGCTGGCCCAAGCCAGTGTTCGAACTGGCGGTACGCTGGCTGCGCGAGCGGGCGCCGGCCGGGGACATCGCCCCGGTCCTCGTGCATGGCGACTTCCGCAGCGGCAACCTCATGATCGACGAGCGCGGCGTGGCGGCGGTGCTCGACTGGGAGCTCGCCCACCTCGGCGACCCGATGGAGGACCTCGGCTGGATCTGCGTCAACTCCTGGCGCTTCGGCGAGGACCACAATCCGGTGGGCGGCTTCGGCAGCCGCGAGGACCTTTTCGCCGGCTACGAGGCCGCCGGCGGGGCGCGGGTCGATCCCGAACGAGTACGCTACTGGCAAGTCCTCGGGACGCTGAAGTGGGGCGTGATGTGCGCCGGCATGCTCGCGGTGTTCCGCAGCGGCGAGGACCGCAGCGTCGAGCGCGCCGCCATCGGCCGGCGGGCCTCCGAGTCCGCGATCGACCTGTTGCGCCTGATGGCGGGGAGGGACTGATGCAGGATCCACCGTCGGCCGCCGAGCTGGTGCGTGCCGTCGCCGCATTCCTGCGCGAGGAGGCAATGCCGGCCCTGGAGGGCCGCAACGCCTATCTTGCGAGGGTCTGCGCCAATACGCTCGAGATCGTCGCGCGCGAGCTCGATGCGGCGCCGGCCGCCGATGCCGCCGAGCGCATGCGCCTGCTCGCGCTGCTCGGCCGCGGCGACGACGACCCGGCCACGCTCGAGGCGCTCAACGCCGAGCTCTGCCGGCGCATCGAGTCGGGCGAGGCCGGCGCCGATACGCCGGGACTGCTCGCGCACCTGTGGACGACCACGCTTGCCGCGATCGCGGTCGACCAGCCCGGCTACTCCGGCTATCGCCGTGCGCTCGAGGAGTCGCCCCCGGACCGACTGGCGCCGCCCGGCGGCGCGGCCGGGCCCGTGACCGGGGACTGACGCACTACGCCACTCCCGGGCCGCGCAGCAGCGGCCCGGGAACATCGCCACCAGGAGACATCGATGGACTTCGACCTGCCGCAGGACCTGACCGACTATCTCGCCGAGCTCGACGCCTTCATCGAGCGCGAGATCGATCCGCTGCAGGCGGCCGACGACAACCAGCGCTTCTTCGACCACCGGCGCGAATGGGCGCGCACCGATTTCGACCGCGGCGGCCTGCCGCGGGAGGAATGGGAGGCCCTGCTCGCCGAGGCGAAGCGCCGCGCCGACGTCGCCGGCCACCTGCGCTTCGCGCTGCCGCGCGCCTATGGCGGGCGCGACGGCAGCAACCTCTGGATGGCGGTGATCCGCGAGCATCTCGCCACGCGCGGGCTCGGCCTGCACAACGACCTGCAGAACGAGCACTCGATCGTCGCCAACCATCCCTTCGTGCTGATCTTCCGCGACTTCGGCACGCCGGAGCAGCAGGCCGAGTTCATCCCCGGCATGCTGGACCACCACACCCATCGCGTGGCCTTCGGGCTCACCGAGCCGGCGCACGGGTCCGATGCGACGCACATGGACACGGTCGCGGTCGCCGAGACCCGCGACGGCGTGCCGGGCTACCGGATCGACGGCGAGAAGATGTGGATCACCGGGATGCATGTCGCGAGCCATTGCGCGGTGTTCGCCCGCACGTCCGGCAAGGCGGGCGACGCCCGCGGCATCAGCTGCCTGCTGGTGCCGCGCGAGACGCCCGGGCTCGAGGTCGAGGAGTACCTCTGGACCTTCAACATGCCGACCGACCATCCGCGCATCAGCTTCACCAACGTCTGGGTGCCGGCCTCCGCCCTGCTGGGGCCGCCCGACGAGGGCCTGGCGATCGCCCAGCACTTCGTGCACGAGAATCGCATCCGCCAGGCCGCCTCCAGCCTGGGCGCGGCCAGCTACTGCATCGCGCAGAGCGTCGCGTACGCCCGCGAGCGCAAGCCCTTCGGCAAGCCGCTGGCGGCCAACCAGGGCATCCAGTTCCCGCTGGTCGAGCTCGCGACCCAGGCCGAGATGCTGCGCCTGCTGATCCGCAAGACCGCCTGGGAGATGGACCGCATGCCCAAGCCCGAGGTCGCGCGCCGGCTCTCCGACAAGGTGTCGATGTGCAACTACTGGGCCAACCGGCTCTGCTGCGAGGCGGCCGACACCGCGATGCAGGTCCACGGTGGTATCGGTTACTCGCGGCACAAGCCCTTCGAGCACATCTACCGCCACCACCGCCGCTACCGGATCACCGAGGGCGCCGAGCAGATCCAGATGCGCAAGGTGGCCGGCCACCTGTTCGGGTTCATCGGGAGCTAGCCGGCTCCCGCGCCTCCCGCGCCTCGCGCCGCCAGCGCGCCGGCGAGACGCCGACCGCGCGCACGAACGCGCGGCTGAAGGCGGCCTCGGATTCATAGCCAACTTCGGCGGCGACCTGGGCGACCGATCGCTGGCTCTCGCGCAGGCGCTGGGCGGCCACCTGCATGCGCCAGGACGCGAGATAGCCCATCGGCGGCGTCCCGATCAGGCTGGTGAAGCGATCGGCGAAGGCCGAGCGCGACAGCGCCACCTCGCGCGCGAGCTCGCTGGTGGTCCAGGGGTGGTCGAGCCGCGTGTGCATCAGCATCAGCGCGCGGCCGACGACCGGATCGCGCAGCCCGCCGAGCCAGCCGCGCTCGCCCTCGGGCAGGGCATCGACATAGTTGCGCACCGCCTCGATGAACATCAGCTCCGACAGCCGGGCCAGCGCGGTGGCCGCACCCGGTCGCAGGGAGCTCAGGCTCTGGGCGGCATAGCGAAACGAGCTCGCGATCCACTGGCAGCCGGGCTCGTCGCGCATCGGCAGCACCAGCACCGGCGGCAGGGCATCCACGAGGGGATGGCGATGCACGTCCGAGCCGACGAAGCCGCAGACGATCCGGGTCCGTTCGCCGCCGCCGCCGTAGCGGATGCGCATGAGCCCGCTGTCGGCGTCGACCTCGAGATGGTCGTCCGGCACGACCGGTCGCAAGCCGGGCGCGCTGCCCAGGACATGGGGGTCGTTGCGAGTGAGCAGGGCGATCGAGTTCTCGCCGACCTCGATCGGCTCGGCGCCGTCGATCATCAGGCGCATGCTGCCTTCGGCGACGAATTGTAAGGCGTACAACGT
>DAIMFM010000121.1:7449-9047 GCA_036724585.1 Burkholderiaceae bacterium
GGCCTTCATGAGCTGGCATTCCGCGAGCGTCACCCGCGATTCGATGCACCAGGGCGCGGACAGCTCGCCGTCGAGGAACACGCCGCCGCTCAGCCGGACCACCCGGAGCAGGTCTGACAGGGCATCCATCCAGGGTCTCCGAGAAGCGCGGCGGATCGAGCAGGTTTGCCGGCGGCACGGTGGTATTCATGCCCGGGCCTCGCTCCTACAGTAACACCATGCCTGACGCGCCGGCCTGCCGCGCGGGGCGGCGCTCCGGAATTATCAACCAGGGAAACGGACAAGGTGAGGGAAATGAAGGATTCCAGGGGATACGAGACCACGGGCGCGAACGCCGCCAGCCTCGAGTTCCTCGAGCGCGGCATAGCCGAACTGCGCTGCTATGTCGGCGACCCGGTGGCGAGCGCGCGGGCGGCAATCGCCGCCAGCCCGGGCTGCGTGATGGCCCATGCCCTGCATGCCTGGCTGCACCTGCTCGGCACCGAGCCGCAGGGCGCCGCGGTGGCCCGGGAGGACCTGGCGCGTGCTCGCGGCCTGCCCGCCAACGAGCGCGAGCGCGCGCACCTGCATGCGATCGGGCTGCTCGCCGACGGTCGCTGGCATGCGGCCGCGCGCGCGCTCGAGGACGTGAGCATCGCCTGGCCGCGCGACCCTGTCGCGCTGCAGGTGGGCCACCAGCTCGACTTCTTCATCGGCGACGCCCGGATGCTGCGCGACCGGATCGCGCGGGCGCTGCCCCACTGGAGCTCGTCGATGCCGGGCTGGCACGCCCTGCTGGGAATGCACGCCTTCGGGCTCGAGGAAACGGGCGACTACGCCGCCGCCGAGGCGCAGGGGCGGCGCGCCGTCGAGATCGAGCGGCGCGACGCCTGGGCCCAGCATGCCGTGGCCCATGTGCTCGAGATGCAGGGTCGTCGCCGCGAAGGCATCGCCTGGATGCGGGACAACGAGGAGGGCTGGGCGCCGGACAACTTCTTCGCGGTGCACAACTGGTGGCATCTCGCCATCTTCCATCTCGGCCTCGACGAGACCGGCGAGGCGCTGGCCCTGTACGACGCCAGGATCGGCGGACCCGGATCGACGGTGGCGATCGACATGGTCGACGCCTCGTCGATGCTCTGGCGGCTGCAGCTCGCCGGCGTCGATGTCGGCGAGCGCTGGCAGGCGCTGGCCGATCGCTGGGCGCCGCTGGCGAGCGGCGGCAACTATGCCTTCAACGACATGCATGCCGTGATGGCCTTCGTGGGCGCGGGGCGCCGGGCCGAGATCGCCGAAGTGCTGGCGGCCCAGGAGCGGGCGATGACGGCGGACGACGACAACGCGATGTTCACCCGCGATGTCGGGGCGCCGGCCACGCGGGCGATCCTCGCGATCGCGCAGGGCGACCCGGCGCAGGCCGTCGAGCTGCTGCGCCCGATCCGCAACCGGGCGCATCGCTTCGGCGGCAGCCATGCCCAGCGCGACCTGATCGACCTCAGCCTGATCGCGGCCGCGAGCCGCGCCGGCCAGGAGCGGCTCGCCCAGGCGCTGTGCGCCGAGCGGCTCGCCGCCCGGCCGGAGCCCCACGTCGCCTGGCTCGCCGCGATCGCCGCGGGCCA
>DAIMFM010000122.1:0-559 GCA_036724585.1 Burkholderiaceae bacterium
TCGGACGCGGAGATCCGGGAACTGGAGGCGCGCGCCGGCACCGACGTCCTGCTCGGTGGCATGCAGCTCGACTTCGTCGATGACGTCGCCCGCGGCGTGAGGGCGCTGGATCCGAAGCTGGTCCTGCTGTACCCGCCGCACGAGAAGTTCCACGAGATGATGGGCGCCGAGAGTCGTCCCTGGTCGGAGTTCGCCGACGCCGCGCGGCGCGCAGCGCCCGATGCCAGGGTGATCGTGCTCGAACCCGGCACCGAGGTGGACCTGCGGGTTGGGAGTGTCTCTCGCTTCGGGCGTATCGGCAGCGAGGCCATCGCCGAAGCCATCGCGTGACCGGACCTACGGCTTCCGTGGCCCTTCGGGTACGTTCGACAGGGCCGTGGCAACCAGTTCCTGCACCAGTGGGGGCAGCATGCGGTCGTTGCGGACGATCGCGACGACGCGCCGGCGCAGGATCGGCCGGGCGATCTGCAGTTTCTTGAGACCGTAGTCGACGAGCAGCTTGTCCGGAATCTGGGACGGCAGCACGCAGACCCCCACGCCCGACGAAACCAGCTTGAGC
>DAIMFM010000122.1:569-8948 GCA_036724585.1 Burkholderiaceae bacterium
ATCCTGCGAAGCGCGTAGTGAGGTGGAAAGCCGACCAGCTTGTAGCGCGCCTCGGTCAGGTCCACATTGTCCGGCAGTTCGGTGGACGTCTGCGCGATGACGCACATCTCGTCCTCGAACAGCGGCGTCGACGTCAGGTCGGCGGAATTGACGGCCGAATCGTAGACGAAGCCGATGTCCGCCTTGCCGCTTTCGACCAGCTCGACCACCTCGGGCGAGCTTCGGCCCATGAGGGAAAGGTTCACGTTCTCGCGGTGGCTGATGAACTCGGCGACGACATCGGTCATGAAGTAGTAGCTGAGCGTGTGGATCACCGCCAGGCGGACGTCCCCCTGGCTCACGCCTTCACGGTCGCGCGTCGTCTCGAGCGCCTCGTCGATCGTGGCGTACGCCGGCTTGATGGCCGCGAGAAGTCGCTCGCCGGCGCCGGTGAGCTCGACTCCCCGGCCCGTGCGCGAAAACAGGGGCTTGCCGATGTATGTCTCGAGCGAGGCGAGTTGGCGGCTGATGCTCGACTGCGTCAGGCCGAGGATCTCCGCCGCGCGGGAGAGCGATTTCAGCTCGGCTATCCTGACGAAGGATCGCAACTGACGGTCCGGGTTCTCCATGGCCTCGTCTTCGTCCCCCTGGCTTCGTCCCGTCGCCTGGGCGCCTGCTCAGCCCGCCGCCACGTAGTGCCCGGACCGACCCCCGGACTTCTCGAGCAGGCGGACCTCCTCGATGACCATGTCGCGATCGATCGCCTTGCACATGTCGTAGATCGTGAGCAGGCCGATCGAAGTCGCGGTCAGCGCCTCCATCTCGACGCCGGTCTGGCCGGTGCATTCCGCGCGCACCTCGCAGCGCACCCGGTTGTCCCTGTCGTCGATGTGGAAGTCCGCGCTGACCCGGGTGAGGGGCAGCGGGTGGCATAGCGGAATCAGTTCGGCCGTGCGCTTGGCCGCCTGGATGGCGGCGATGCGGGCGATGCCGAGGACGTCCCCCTTGTCGGCCGAGCCCTCGCGGATACGGGCCAGGGTGGCGGGCCGCATCCGGATCGCGCCGGCGGCGACGGCGATGCGGCGCGTGGCCGGCTTGTCGCCGACGTCGACCATGTGGGCGCGGCCACCCGCGTCGAAGTGCGTGAGGGTCTGTGGCTTGTCGCTCATGGTCTCGGTGGTGTCCGGCAGCGAGCTATCATAGCCTGCGATGCGGTATATCGACCGCCCGCCCGGTGCGGGCACGGGCCAGCGCCCGTTCATGCGCAGGGGCCTCGCCGGCCTCCTGGCGCTCGTTCTCACGCTGTCGGGACCGGTGCCTGCCATGGCGCAGGGAACGCGGTCCGGGACGGTGTTCGACAGCTTGCCGCGGATCGGCGCGGCCGCCGCCGACGAGCTCTCGCCGCAGCTCGAGCGCGACATCGGCGAGGCGGTCCGCCGCGACTACCGGCAGCAGGGCCTGCTCATCGAGGACGCCGAGGTCGTCGACTACCTGAACCAGCTCGGCGACAGGCTCGGCGCGACGGGTCCCGCCGCGGGCTACAGCTTCGAGTTCTTCGCGGTCCGCGATCCCACCCTCAATGCGTTCGCGGTTCCCGGCGGCTACATCGGCGTGCATTCCGGGCTCATCGTGGCGGCGAGCAGCGAGTCGGAACTCGCCTCGGTGCTGGGCCACGAGATGGGCCACGTGACCCAGCGGCACATCGCGCGGATGCTGGCGGAGGGGCGCCAGTCGAGCGTGGTCTCGCTGGCTACGGCGGTGCTCGCGATCCTCGCGGCGCGCTCCAATCCACAAGCCGCCGGCGGACTGGTCGCCCTGGGCGGCGGCATCGTCCAGGACCAGATGCTCGCCTTCTCGCGTGACGCCGAACGCGAGGCCGATCGCGTCGGACTCGACATCCTGCGCCAGACCGGGTTCGACCCCAACGCCATGGTCACATTCTTCGGTCGCCTGCAGGATGCCACCCGGATCCACGAGAGCGGCGCACCGACGTACATGCGCACCCACCCGGTCACGAGCGAGCGGATGGCGGACATCCAGAACCGGCTGTCCCACGAGCGTTATCGCCAGCACGTCGATTCGGCCGAGTTCACGCTGGTGCGGGCGAAGCTCGAGGCGGGGGCGGACAAGAGCGTCGACGGGCTTGCCCGGGCGCGCGCCTCGATCGAGCGCCGCCTGCACGACCGCAGCTTCGTCAACGAGGCGGCCGCGCGCTACCAGCTCGCGATCATCGCCAACGAGCAGGGCGACCACGAGGTCGCCCGCGAGGCGCTGGCCGGGGCGCGCAAGGCGCTCGGGACGCCCCATCCGATGCTCGCGCGCCTCGCCATCGACATCGACATGCGCGCCGATCGCGATGATGCCGCGCTGGCCGCCTCGAACGAGGCGCTCGAGGCTTTCCCGTCGGCGCGCGCGCTCGTCCAGCAGCACGGCGCGCTGTTGCTGGACATGCGCAGGTTCGAGGAGGCGGCCACCTACCTCGAGGACCAGGTACGCCACTATCGCGGCGACTCCGGGCTCTGGCGCATGTTGTCGGAAGCACGCTTCGGCGCCGGACAGCCGGTGGCCGCCCGCCGAGCGGTCGCCGAGCACTACGTGCTCGACGGGGGCCTGCTCGCCGCGATCGAGCAGTTGCGCATCGCGCAGCGCGAGGCGGGCGGCGACTTCTATGTCGGCTCGCAGATCGACGCCCGCCTGCGCGAGTTGCAGGCGCGCTACACCCGCGAACGGGAGGCCGACGAAGCCCGATGAGCCGTCGGTCGGGCGCTGTTGCGCGGCCCTGCCGGCGTGGCTACCCTTGCGACGGATCGATGGGGACTGCGCCGCGTAGGGGGGCGACGATGGTCAGGTATTTCCTGCTGGGACTGCTGGTCGGCTGGCTGGCCGAATGGGTCATCGACTGGGTCTGGTGGCGTCGGCGGGGCGATGGGCCGGTCCGTGGCGAGGGGCCGACGGGTCGCGAGGCCGGGGGCGCAGCCGCCACGGCTTCTCGTGCCGAGCCCGCCGCCCGCGCGGCACGGCCGGCAGGCGAACTGACCGTGATCGAAGGCATCGGGCCCCGGATGGCCGACCTCCTCGGGGAGGCCGGCATCCGCAGCCTGGCGGATCTCGCCGTCACGCCCGTCTCCCGCCTGGTGGGCATCCTCGCCGACGCCGGATCGAGCTTCCGGCGCGCCGATCCCCGCACCTGGCCGGACCAGGCGGTGCTCGCGGCGCGCGGTGAATGGGAGGCGCTGGAGCGCATGAAGGCGGAGCTGCGCGGCGGTGTGCGCATGCCCGCCGAATAGGCGGGCCGGCCATGCCGCAGGTCCATGCCCGCAGCCTCGCCGAGGTACGCCGCTACGATCTGTTCAAGCTCGCGGTGGCCGTGCTCCTGTTCACCGCCTGGCTGTTCGCCACCGATCGCTTCCCCGTGGAGTCGACCGACCCGGCGCCGGCCGCGGCCGCTGCCACGTCCGTCGCCACGGTCGATCTCGCGGGCGGTGCAGGCGCAGGCGCGGCCGCGCGGGCAACGTCCTCGCTCCTGCGGATCGAGTCCACCGGCAACGGCGTCCGGCTGCAAGGCAGCGTGCCGGACGAGGCGGCCCGGGACGAGTACGTCGCCGCCGCCCGCAAGGCGCTGGGCCGTCCGGATCGCGTCGACGACGGCCTGGTCGTGGAGGCCGGCGCGGAGCGGCCGGCCTGGTTGCCGCACGTCGGTCCGGCGATGATCGCCCTCGCGGGCCATGACGGGGTGTCGGCAACGATCGATGGCGAGCAGGTCATCCTCGAGGGCGTCGTCGCCGACGACAGGCAGCGCACGGACATCGCCGACGCGGTGACGGCCGCCTTCGGCGCGCCGTTCACCGTCGTCAACCGGCTCGCCATCGCCGAACCCGGCCCGGCTGCGGCGCCCTCCGCGCGGGTGGACCCGGCCGGGGAATAGGCGCCCGGTGCCGCCTGCCTACCCGGCCTGGCGGGGCTTCGTGACGAATCCGAGTTGTGTCGGCGGGTCGGTCCATTCGACGAGTGCGATGCGTCGCTCGCCCAGCAGCAGGACGCCGGCTTCGCCGTCGGCGCCCGGCTCGATCGCCAGCGAGCCCAGGTCCAGGTCATGGACGACCGCCGCGCCGCGATCCGTCACCAGCAGCAGTTCGCCCGCCGGCCCGGTGCCGGCCGCCCGGACCGCGGCGATGTCGATCTCGACGCCGGTATGGTCCACCAGCCTCGGGCGCTGCCCGGCACCGAGGACCCGGACGACCAGCGGCGCCGCCTGCAGGTCGACATAGACACGTTGCGGGCCGTTCTGCCAGTACCAGCGGCCGTCGGCCTCGGCCTGGTAGTTGCGCGCGATGAACTCGTTGATCTGCTCGTTGCCGATCGGGCTGCCGTCGCCGTGGATGCGCTCGTCGAAACCGGGGCTGTTGCGATCGATGAGGAACCAGCGGCCGCGACGGCCGAGGCGCAACCAGCCGTAGACCGCCGGCACGTTGGGCCAGCGCGCCATCGCCTGCAGGACCTGCTCATCCATTCGTCGTCTCCAGGTGCTGGGCGAAGTAGCCGAGCACCCTGCGCGGCAGCCAGGCGCCGGCGCCGGGCACGTGGTGCTCGAAGAAGCCGACATGGCCGCCCGCAAGCGGATAGTCCAGGCTCACGTGCGGCGAAACTTCCGCCGGCGTGGCGAGGTGGCGCGCCGGCAGGAAGGGATCGTTGCGTGCATTGAGCACCAGTGTCGGCGTGCGGATCGCCGCGAGCCACGGCTTGCACGAGGACCGCGACCAGTAGTCGAAGCAGTCGCGGAAGCCGTGCAGGGGCGCGGTCACGATGTCGTCGAAATCATGGAAGTCGCGCGCCTCGCGCACGCGACGTGCGTCGTAGAGGTCGGGCCAGGCCGCCAGCTTGGCCAGGCTCTTGCGCTTGAGGGTGACCAGGAAGTGGCGGGTGTAGAGCCGGTTGAAGCCGCGCGCGAGCGCATCGGCGCCGGCGCGCAGGTCCTGCGGCGCCGAGATGCCCGCGGCGGCAGTGACGAGGCGGGCGGCCTCGTCGCCGCGCTCGCCGAGCCACTTGAGCAGGGCATTGGCGCCGAGCGACACGCCGGCGACGAATACCGGCGCATCACCGGCGCGCCGTGCGATGCGCCGGACGATCCAGTCGATCTCCTCGCTGTCGCCCGAGTGGTAGGCGCGTGGCGCCAGGTTGGCCTCGCCACTGCAGCCACGGAAATGGGGCACGACGCCCTGCCAGCCGGCATCGCCCGCCGCGGCCATCAGGGCTCGCGCATAGTGGCTTCGCGAGGAGCCTTCGAGGCCGTGGAAGAGCACCAGCCAGGGCCTGCCCGCCGGCGGCGCCGGCACGGTGTGGTCGACGTCGATGAAGTCCCCGTCGGGTGTCGACCAGCGTTCGCGCCGGTAGGCGATGCGCGGCACGCGGCCGAGCAGGGACGGGAAGATCGTCTGCGCATGGGGCCCCGGCAACCAGCGCGGGGCGCGATAGGCCGAGGCGTTCAATGCAGCGTCTCGCCGGTGCTGGCCGGCGCGGATTCGTCGCTGTCGCCCGCCGGCGATGCATGGTGCAGGATGATGCGCCAGCCCCGGGCGTTCTTGACGAACACGTTGGTCGCGACACAGCGCACGCTCTCGTCGCCGGCGATGGTGATCTCCTCGATCACGCTGCTCACGGCGGTGGTCATGGTCTCGTAGCGCCGGATCGAGCGGGCGCGGATGTCCAGGCGTTCGGCCAACACGCTGGCCCAGGCGCGACGTACCGCCGGCACGCCCGTCGTGCGCGGTCCGCCGGGATGGACGCACACGATTTCGTCGTCATCGGCCCACAGGCTCATCAGTCCGTGGAGATCGCCCCGCGCCAGCGCATCGTAGAAGGCTTCCTCGATGGCGGCCGGAGTCGCGAATATCGGCTTGCTGGTCTTCATCGGAACCCCTGGCGAACCCCGTGCCCCCAGTGTAAGCCCGGGCGGGACCAGGCCGGGTTCGTGTCGGGCGGAGGGCGTGCCCCGCCCGGCTTCTAGTGCGGTGGCCGGGGCGCGGTCTCGAAGCGCATCGCACGGCGCAACGACTCCATCACCCGAGCCGGCTCGATGTCATTCAAGCAATTGGTATGCCCAAGCGGGCAGATCCGCTCGAAGCAGGGGCTGCAGTCGAGGTGCAGCCATTCGATCCGCGCGCGCGGCGAGCGGGGCGGCGTATGACGCGGATCGGACGATCCGAACACCGCCACCTGCGGGCGCCCGTAGGCGGCCGTGACGTGCATCAGGCCGGAATCATTGGAGCCGACGCCCTGCGCCTGCGAGATCAGCGCCAGGGCTTCGTCGAGCGAGGTCTCGCCGCTGAGGTTGCGGATTGCCTGGCCGCTGAGCGCGGCGATCTCGGTCGCCAGCGGCCGTTCCTTGGCCGATCCGAGCAGCAGCAGGGTGGCTTGCGGCCATTCGTGCGCCACCATGCCGGCGAGCGAGGCGTAGTGACGGGCCGGCCAACGCTTGGACGGGCCGAATTCGGCGCCGGGGCACAGGATGACGAGGGGGCCGTCGGTGCGGATGCCGAACTTCTCGCGGGCCCGGTGCTCGGCCTCGGGACGGCGCACCAGGACCGGGTCGGGGACCCGGCCGGGCAGCGGATAGCGGGGCTCGAACGCGAGCGCCGCGTAGAACTCGACCATCGGCTGCGCCTTCGCGCCGCCGTCGTCGTGCACCTGCGTGAGCACGAGGTTGCGCGCTTCGCCACGGTGGCCGATGCGCCGCGGGATGCCGGCCAGCCAGGGCGCGAGCGCCGACTTCAGGGAATTGGGCAGGATGTAGCAGCGCTCGTAGCCGCGCGACCGGAGCTCGCGCGAGAAGCGCCAGCGATCGGCCAGCTGGAGCCGGCCATGCACATTGGGCGCGAGCAGGACCTCGTTGACCTCGGGCATCGCCCGCATGATCGGCGCGATGTGGCCCGGTGCGGCGGCATCGATCGTGCCGGTGGGGTCGAAGCGTTTGACCAGCGCGATCAATGGCTGCGCCATGACCGCATCGCCGATCCAGTTCGGGGAAATGACGAGCGTCTTCAAGGCTCGATCTCGGGAGAGTCCGTCTGGCTGGTGATGGATTGTCGCGGGGCCCCGGGGGGCTGTCCGCGCAGTCCGTCACAATGCGGTGCGATTGACCCCGCCTTGCCGGCGCAGTCGGCGCGCGGCGGCCGATCCGTCCGGAAACGCCGCCGGATCAGCGCCGCGCGTGATTCGCACTCTCCCTGGCCCCGGGCTAGTAGCCGACCAGGAAGCCGTACCAGCTTACTCCTTGTTGGACAGATCGGCGATCTTGGCTTCTTCCACCTTGCCGTTCTCGACCACTGCCACGCGCCCGTCCATCAGGGCGTGCCCGTTGGCATCGACCGAGGTATAGCCGTAGAAATTGATGGCCGGGGGCAAGGCATCGACAGCTGCATCCATCTTCTCGCGGATGGCGACGGCGTCGCTGGTGGTTCCGGCGAGCTTCATGGCTTCGGCCACCATATGGACGCCGACGTAAGAGATGCCTATCTCGCTGCCGATGATGCGATCAGGATACGTCTCCTGCGCACGCTTGACGAACGCCTTCGTTTCGGGGCGTGGATCCAGCATGGTCGGCAGGACGCCAATCGAACCGTTGAGCGACGCCATACCCCCGCTGACCTTGGCTACCTCGTCGAATTTCGCCTGGTCGATCAGGGCAAACCCTCCCTGGAAGCCGAGTTCGCGCGCCTGCTTGACCACCAGGCCGGTGGGCTCGGACGGTCCGCCAATCAGCATCATGTCGGGCTTGGCTGCCAGCGCGCGGCTGACGCCGCTATAGAAATCGGCGGACTTGTTGTAGCAGAGCGTGCTGTTGTTAACGATCTCGCCGCCCGCGCTTTCCCACGCCGCCTAGGACCGCATCTGCCGTAGTCGGAGTCGGTCACCGCGATGGCCGCCTTCTTGCCGAACTTCTCCATTTCGTAGTTGACGAATGGCTGCATGTAGTCGGTGATGTTGGGCGGCAGCTGGATCGTCAGCTTGTTGCCGCGTTCGGTGATCTCGGGCAGGCTGGAATATGCCAGCAGCATGAGTTTCTGCTGCTCGTTGCGCGTCTGCACGGCAAAGATGCCGCCCGAGTGGGGCACCAGGATCACGGGCACCTTGTCTTCCTGCACCAGGCGCTGCGCATTGATGGCGGTCTGGCTCGGGTTGTACTGGTCGTCGAGGCTGACGATCTCCAGCTTGACCTTCGTGCCGCCCACTTCGAGTCCCTTGGCATTGATCTCGTCGACGGCGAGCTCGATGCCCTGCCGCGCGAACTCGCCGTAGGCAGCCGCACTGCCCGACATGATGTAGATCGCGCCGAAGCGGACCGGTTCCTGTTTTTGCGCATGCGCTGCCGGCGCGAGCGCGACGAGCGTCGCGCAGGCGGCT
>DAIMFM010000123.1:0-2016 GCA_036724585.1 Burkholderiaceae bacterium
GAGGGCTGCTTCCGGGCCTTCAACCTCAACAACTGGCTGGGCGCCGCGATCATGGTCGGCCTGCTCGCCGAGTACGTGCTTCGCGATACCTGAGCCGTCGCGACCGCGTCGTCATGGGCCCAGCCGCGGCCATGCCCCCGCGGAGCCGGCCTGCGCGGGCTGTATCAGTCCTTGCCGAACTCGTCGCCGAGCTCCCGGCTGCGCCGGCAGGCGGCGGCGACCCCGCGCCCGATGCCGTCCGCCACGGCGCCTTCGCCGAGCACGGCGAGCGCGGCGGCCGTCGTGCCGCCCTTCGACGTGACGCGCTCGCGCAGGACGGCCAGGGGCTCGTCCGAGCGCGCCGCCAGTTCGGCGGCGCCCCGGAAGGTGGCGAGCGTGAGCTCGCGCGCCTGCGCCGGCGACAGCCCGGCGGCGCAGCCGGCGCGCTCGAGCTGCTCCATGAAGAAGAAGACGTAGGCGGGACCGCTGCCGCTGACCGCGGTCACCGCATCGAGCAGCGCTTCGTCCTCCACCCAGACGGTGCCGCCCACGGCGGCGACGATCTCCTGCGCGGCCTGCCGGTCGGCCTCGGCCAGGCCCGGCATCGCGGCCAGGCCGGTCACGCCCATGCCGATCAGCGCCGGGGTGTTGGGCATGGCGCGCACGATGCGCCGATGGCCGCCCAGCCAGCGCGACAGGTCCGGGGCGCGGATGCCGGCCGCGACGATGATGAGCAGCCGATCGCCGATCCGCGTCGCCAGGGGGCATACCACCGCCGCGGCGACCTGGGGCTTGATCGCCAGCACGATCGCATCGCAGTCGGCGGCGTCGGCAAGGTCGGCATGGCAGGCGATCCCGAAGCGGGCGCCGACCTGGCGTCGCTGCTCGTCGGACGGGTCGACCGCCTGGATCGCGCCTGCCTCGTGGCCGTTGGCGATGAGGCCGCCGATCAGGGCGCTCGCCATGTTGCCGGCGCCGATGAAGGTGATTCGCATGTTCGGGTCCTCACGGAAGCGACCGGGCCCAGGGCCCGGCCGGATGGTTCAGCTCTCCTCGCGGCGCAGGAACTGCCGCGGACGAATGCCCACCGCGACCAGCGCGACCAGGTAGACGGCCGCCGCGGCGGCGACCAGGCCCAGCACCAGGCCGATCCGGCGAAAGGGGCTGGCCTGCAGCGCGATCCAGTCGAAGCGCGGCTCGGCCCAGAGCAGCAGCGCGGTCATGGCCACCGCGGCCAGGCCGACCTGCAGGGCGAAGCGCAGCCAGCCGGGCCGCGGCACATAGCTGCGGCGCCGGCGCAGGCCAATGAGCAGCATGAGCGCATTCATGCTGGCGCCGATCGAGATCGACAAGGCCAGGCCGGCATGGGCGAACAAAGGCACGAAGACGATGTTCATCAGCTGCGTCATGACGAGGACCGCGATCGCGATCTTGACGGGCGTGCGCACGTCGAGCTGGGCATAGAAGCCCGGGGCGAGCACCTTGACGCCGATCAGGCCGAGCAGGCCCAGCGAATAGCCGAGGACCGCCCGTCGCGTCATCTCCACGTCGTCCGCGGTGAAGCGGCCATAGTGGAAGAGCAGGGCGGTCAGGGGCTCGGCGAGCGCGGCCAGGCCGATCATGCAGGGGATGGCCAGCATCACCGACAGGCGCAGCCCCCAGTCGAGCATCTCGCTGTAGCGCTCGGTGGCGTTCTCGGCGCGGGCGCGCGACAGGCTCGGGAGCAGGACGGTCCCCAGGGCCACGCCGAGCAGCGCGGTGGGGAATTCCATCAGGCGGTCGCCGAAGGACACCCAGGAGACGCTGCCTTCGGCAAGCCGCGAGGCGATGTGGGTGTTGATGATCAGGCTCAGCTGGGCGACGGAGACGGCGAGCACCGCGGGCCCCATCAGCCTGAGGATGCGGCGGGTGTCGGGGTCGGAGAACGCGGTGCGCAGGCCCAGGCCGATCCGGGGCAGGACGCCGATCCGGCGCAGGGCCGGGACCTGGATCGCCAGCTGGGCGATGCCGCCGAGCACGACGCCCGCGCCCAGCGCA
>DAIMFM010000123.1:2026-8941 GCA_036724585.1 Burkholderiaceae bacterium
GGATCGAACCAGGGCGTGAGCAGCAGGGCGGCACCGATGAAGCAAAGATTGAGCAGCACCGGGGCGAACGCCGGCACCATGAAGCGGCGCCAGGTGTTGAGGATGCCCGCCGCGAGGGCGACCATGGATACGAACAGGATGTAGGGGAACATCCAGCGCGTCAGGTTGGTGGCGACCTCGAAGGTCTCCGGGTCGCGGGCGAGGCCCGAGGCCATCAGCCATACCAGGGCCGGGGCGGCGATCGCCCCGAGGATCGAGACGAGCAGCACGGTCCAGAACAGGGCCGTCGCCACCCGGTCGACCAGGGTCTTGAGGCGGGTCGGGTCGCCATCGCGCTCGGCGCGCTCGCGGACATCGGCGAGAATGGGGACGAAAGCCTGGGAGAAGGCGCCTTCGGCGAACAGCCGCCGCAGCAGGTTGGGCAGCCGGAACGCCACGAAAAAGGCGTCGGTATGCGCCGACGCCCCGAAGATCGCGGCGATGAGGTTCTCCCGGACGAGGCCGGTGATCCGCGACAGCAGGGTCAGGCCGCTGACCGTTGCCGCCGCCCTGAGAAGATTCATTGCGCCTCCGGCGCTCTTGATTGCGGGATTGGCGGCTCGCGGGCTATAATGACAGGCTTCGCGCAATTCTATCGTGCCCGGGTGTTCCGGGCATGGTCCGGGAAAGTACATGGCCAACATCGCATCGTCTCGCAAGCGCGCCCGCCAGGCGGTCGCCCGCAATGCCGCCAACTCGAGCCAGCGCTCGTCGCTTCGTACCGCCATCAAGGCCGTGCGCAAGGCGGTCGCCGCCGGCGACAAGGCCGCGGCCGCGGAAACCTTCCGCCAGTCGCAGGCGATCATCGATCGCATCGCCGACAAGGACCTCATCCACAAGAATGCGGCCGCGCGCTACAAGAGCCGCCTGTCGGCCGCCATCAAGGGCATGGGCGCGCAGGGCGGCGAGGCGGCCTAGCACCGCACAGGTCGCAAGGCTCGCCGGGCGCGATGGCGCCCCTCGGCAGGACATGGGCGGCCCGCCGGGCCGTTCGACCGAAAGGCACCGTGCAGGTGCCTTTTTTCGTTGGTCGCCCCGGTCCTAGGTCGAGCCTGCCCCTTGCGGGCCGGTTGCCGGGTCGGGCTTCAGCGGGCGCTCGCCGAAGAGCGCCGTGCCGATGCGCACGATCGTGGCGCCCTCGGCGATGGCGGCCTCGAGGTCGCCGGACATCCCCATCGACAAGGTATCGAGCGCCAGGCCGCCCGCACGCAGCCGCTCGTAGAGTGCGCGCACCTCGGCGAAGGCCCGGCGCTGGCCGGCGCTGTCCGCCCGCGGGGCCGGGATCGCCATCAGCCCGCGCAGGCGCAGGCCCGGCATCGTCGCGACCGCCTCGGCCAGGGCGGGCAGGTCCGCGGGCGAACAGCCGCTCTTGGTCTCCTCGCCGTCGATGTTGACCTGCAGGCAGACCGACAGCGGCTCGGCCCCGGCCGGGCGCTGGTCGGCCAGCCGCCGCGCGATGCGTTCCCGGTCGACCGAATGGACCCAGTCGAAGCGTTCCGCGATCGGCCGGGTCTTGTTCGACTGGATCGGCCCGATGTAGTGCCAGGCCAGGCGCAGTTCCGGGGCGAGTTCGGCGCAACGCTCCTGCTTGGCGAGCGCTTCCTGCAGGTAGTTCTCGCCGAAGGCCCGCTGGCCCGCGGCGGCCAGCGCGAGCAGGCGCTCGGCCGGGAAGGTCTTGCCGACGGCCAGCAGCTGCACACCGTCGGGCGCCCGGCCCGCCCGTTCGCAGGCCAGCCGGATGCGCCGCCCGACCGCCTCGAGTGACCTCCGGGCGGCTGCTTCGAGGTTTTCGTGCCCGTTCATCGCCGTTGTGTGCCAATGGTCGCCCGGTTGGCCACGCCGGGCCGGCACGGACACAGAATGCCCGGCAAACCCACGTCGATGCGTCCAACCGGGAAGCGTGAAATGGATATCGCAGAACTGCTGACGTTTGCCGTCAAGAACAAGGCTTCGGACCTCCATCTTTCAGCCGGCCTGCCCCCGATGATCCGGGTGCATGGCGATGTGCGTCGGATCAATCTCCCGCCCATGGAACACCAGGCCGTGCACGGGATGATCTACGACATCATGAACGATTCGCAGCGCAAGGAGTACGAGGAAAACCTCGAATGCGACTTCTCGTTCGCGATTCCCGGCCTTGCGCGCTTCCGGGTCAATGCGTTCCTGCAGCAGCGCGGCGCGGGCGCCGTGATGCGGACCATTCCGTCGAAGATCCTGACGCTGGAGGAACTCAACGCGCCGAAGATCTTCGCCGAGATCGCCGACCAGCCCCGTGGCCTGGTCCTCGTGACCGGCCCGACCGGCTCGGGGAAATCGACCACGCTCGCCGCGATGGTCAACCAGATCAACGAGAACTCCTACGGCCACATCCTCACCGTCGAGGACCCGATCGAGTTCGTCCATGAATCCAAGCGTTGCCTGATCAACCAGCGCGAAGTCGGCCCGATGACCCTCTCGTTCAGCAATGCCCTGCGATCGGCGCTGCGCGAGGACCCCGACGTGATCCTGGTCGGCGAGCTGCGCGACCTCGAGACCATCCGGCTCGCGATGACCGCGGCGGAGACCGGCCACCTGGTGTTCGGCACGCTGCATACCTCGTCCGCCGCCAAGACGATCGACCGGATCGTCGACGTCTTCCCCGCGGCCGAGAAGGAGATGATCCGGGCGATGCTCTCGGAGTCGCTGCGCGCGGTGATCTCGCAGACGCTGCTCAAGACCAAGGACGGCGGCGGACGCGTCGCGGCGCACGAGATCATGATCGGCACGCCCGCGATACGAAACCTCATCCGCGAAGCCAAGGTTGCGCAGATGAACGCGGCGATCCAGACCGGGGCGCAGTTCGGCATGCAGACGCTGGACCAGTGCCTGACCGACCTGGTCCGCAAGAACATGATCTCGATGGCCGAGGCCCGCTCCGCCGCCGCCGTCAAGGAAAACTTCCCGGGCTGAACGGGACCGACCGATACCACCTGGGACAAGGCGATGGAACGCGAACAAGCCTCCAAATTCCTCCATGACCTGCTGCGCCTGATGCGCCAGAAGAACGGGTCGGACCTCTTCCTGACGGCCGAGTACCCCCCTTCGTTCAAGATCGACGGCAAGCTCCAGCCGGTATCGAACGTCCCGCTGACCGCCTCGCATACGGTCGAGCTGGCGCGGGCGCTGATGAACGATCGCCAGGCCGCCGAGTTCGAGGAGCATCGCGAGGTGAACTTCGCGATCAGCCCGACGGGAATCGGCCGCTTCCGGGTCAATGCCTTCATGCAGCTGGGCCGGGTCGGCATCGTGCTGCGCACGATCAAGTCGGAGATCCCCACCTTCGAACAGCTGCGCCTGCCGTCGGTGCTGGGCGAACTCGCGCTGACCAAGCGCGGCATGATCATCATGGTGGGCGGCACGGGTTCGGGCAAGTCGAACTCGCTCGCCGCCATGATCGGCCATCGCAACGAGAAGACCCACGGTCACATCATCACCATCGAGGACCCGGTCGAGTTCGTCCATCCGCATCGCAACTGCATCATCACGCACCGCGAGATCGGCGTGGACACCGAGGGCTGGGAAGTCGCGCTGAAGAACACGCTGCGCCAGGCGCCCGACGTGATCATGATCGGCGAGATCCGCGATCGCGAGACGATGGAGCATGCGGTGACCTTCGCGGAGACCGGCCACCTCTGCATGGCGACCCTGCACGCCAACAGCGCCAACCAGGCACTCGACCGGATCGTGAACTTCTTCCCGGAGGAGCGCCGGGCCCAGCTGCTCATGGACCTGTCGCTCAACCTGAAGGCGGTGATCTCGCAGCGCCTGATTCCCCTGCAGACGGGCCAGGGCCGCGTGCCCGCTGTCGAGGTGATGCTCAATTCCCCGCTGATCGCCGACCTGATCTTCAAGGGCGAGGTCGGAACGATCAAGGAGATCATGAAGAAGAGCCGCGAGCTCGGCATGCAGACCTTCGACCAGTCGCTCTTCGACCTCTACGAGGCCGGCGAGATCGGCTACGAGGACGCCTTGCGCAATGCCGACTCGGTGAACGACCTGCGCCTGAACATCAAGCTCAACAGCAAGCGCTCGGCGAAGGACCTGAGCCGGGGCACCGAGCACCTAGATATTATTTGACGCGTGCGCCCGGCTCGAACAGGGCGAAGCCGAACAGGCGGCAGTCGATCGGGCCGTTGTAGAGCGGGAACTTGCGCTTCTCGCGGATGCGCAGGCGCCGCGGCAGGGTACGGTCGCCGCTCAGCACCCACGCCTCCCAGCCGCCGAAGCCCGTCTTGAGCGCGCGTCCCAGCGCCAGCATGGTGGCGTCGTAGTCGCCGTCGGCCACATCGATGCGCTCGCCGTAGGGTGGGTTGCAGACGATCATTCCCGGCGTGTCGCCCGGCGGCTCGAGCGTCCGGCAATCGGCCACGCGCAGCGCGATGGCATCGTCGCCCAGGCCGGCGCGCCGGGCGTTGATGCGCGCCTGTTCGATGGCGGCGGGATCGATGTCGGACCCGGAGATCGACGGCCGCGTCTCGCGCGCCGCCTGCATCTCCCGCTGCGCCTGGGCGCGCAGGTCGGCCCAGAGCGCCTCGTCGAAGCGCAGCAGGCGCTCGAAGCCGAAGCGGCGCGACAGCCCCGGGGCGATGCCGCGGGCGATCTGGGCCGCTTCGACCAGGATCGTGCCGGAACCGCAGAAGGGATCGAGCAGCGGCAGGCCCGGCTGCCAGCCGGCCAGGGCGAGCAGGCCCGCCGCGAGGTTCTCCTTGAGCGGCGCCTCGCCCTTGTCGTCGCGCTGGCGCCAGCCGCGCTTGAACAGGGGCTCGCCCGACAGGTCGAGGTAGATGCTCGCCTCGCGTTCGTCGAGATGGGCGAACACGCGCACATCGGGCCGGCGCGTGTCGATGGACGGCCGGTCGCCGGTGCGCTCGCGCACGAGGTCCACCACGGCATCCTTGATGCGCAGCGTCGCGAAGTTGAGGCTGCGCAGCGGCGAGCGGCTGCCGGTGACGTCGACCCTCAGTGTCTGCCCCGGGCCGAACCAGGCTGTCCAGTCGATGGCGTTGGCGATGCGGTAGAGCTCGTCCTCGTCGCGACAGGGCGCGCGGGCCAGTCGCAGCAGGATGCGCGAGGCGATGCGCGAACGCAGGTTGGCGCGGTAGGCCAGCGCCAGGTCGCCCTCGAAGCCGACGCCGCCCCGGGCCGGGACGACGCTCGCCCCGAGGGCGCGCAGTTCCGTGGCAAGCGCTTCCTCGAGCCCGTGCGGGCAGGCGGCATGGAAGGCGAGCGGCTGGCGCTGCGCGACCCGCAGTGTCCGGTCAGCGGCCAAGCGCGCGATCCAGGAGGTCGAGGCGGTCCTGTCCCCAGAAGCCTTCGCCGCGCAGGCGGTACCACGGCGCGCCGAACACGCCGGCGGCCAGGGCATCCTCGGTATTGCGCTCGTAGGTGGCCGTGGCCGCCGCGCGGCCATCGAGGATGCGCCCGGCATCCAGCCCCGCCTCGGTGGCGATGGCGGCCAGGGTGGCGTCGTCCGCGATGTTGCGCTCCTCCACCCAGACGGCGCGCATCAGCCGCCCGGCGAAGTCGTAGGCGGCGTCCTCGCCCGCGACGGCGAGGGCCGAGATGATCGCAAGCGAGGGGGCCGTGGGATCGATGGGGAAGTGCGCCGGATGCAGGTTGAGCTCCATGCCGAGCGCCTCGCGCCAGCGCTCGAGCTCGACCAGGCGGTAGGCGAGCCGCGCGGGCGGGCGCTTGGGCAGGGGGAGGCCGCCGGTCGCGGCGAAGACGCGCCCGTAGTCGCAGGGCTTCATCTCGATGCGGGCGCCATGGCGCCGGGCCAAGGCGGCGAGCCGCTGGTGGCCGAGGTAGGTCCACGGCGAATGCGGCGTGAAGTAGTACTCGATCCGTTCCATGGACAGCCTCCCTTGCGCGCGCGGCGGTTCAGAATGGTTTGACGACGACCAGGATGACGGCGGCGAACAGCGCCAGCACCGGTGCTTCGTTGAAGACACGGTACCAGCGGTGGCCGCGCCGGTTGCTGCCGGTCTCGAAGCGGCGCAGCAGGGCGCCGCAGGCGAGGTGGTAGGCCACCAGCAGCAGCACGATCGCGAGCTTGGCGTGCATCCAGCCGTGTTCCGCGCCCAGGCCGACGCCGTAGTACAGCCAGAGCAACAGCCCGAAGCCGAGGGCCAGCAGGGCGAGCGGCGTCATGAAACGGTACAGCTTGCGGGCCATCAGCAGCAGGCGCCGGTACTCGGCCGGGAACCCGTGGGCGGACGAATCGGCGTGGACCGACGAACCCGTGCCGGCGGCGGGACGGGCGGGCGCGGCGTCGGGCTCCCCGGCCAGCGCGAGGTTGACGAAGATCCGCGGCAGGTAGAACAGGCCGGCGAACCAGCACGTCACGAAGATGATGTGCAGCGCCTTGACCCAGGGGTATGCGCCGCCCATCTACACGCGCGTCTGGCCGCTGCCGAACACGACGTACTTGCGCGAGGTCAGGCCCTCGAGGCCGACCGGGCCGCGCGCATGGAGCTTGTCGGTCGAGATGCCGATCTCGGCGCCCAGGCCGAACTCGAAGCCGTCGGCGAACCGGGTCGAGGCATTGACCATGACCGAGGAGGAGTCGACCTCGCGCAGGAAGCGCATCGCGCGACCGTGGTCGCGGGTCACGATGGCATCGGTATGCGCCGAGCCGTAGCGGCCGATGTGCTCGATGGCCTGGTCCAGGCCCTCGACGACGCGGATCGAGATGATGGGCGCGAGGTATTCGGTCGACCAGTCTTCCTCGGTGGCGGCGCTGGCCGCCAGGCCGGCCGCGGTGAGCAGGGCGCGGCTCTGCTCGTCGCCGCGCATCTCGACGCCCTTGGCGGCGAAGACCTTGCCGATGCGCGGCAG
>DAIMFM010000124.1:0-6985 GCA_036724585.1 Burkholderiaceae bacterium
CCGCGCCCTGCGGGCGAGCTGCTTCATCAGCACGACGGACCACATCGCCGGATTGCGGGCCGGCGCGAACCCATCGAGGTAGAAGGCATCGGCGGCCAGCGTGAGCCGCGGAACGATCGCCGCCGCATCGCCGAAGGCGAGCGTGAGCACGACCCGGCCCTCCTCGAGGAAGAGCTGATGCAGTCCCGGGAGCGGCAGCGGCCATCGATCGACCAGGCGCCGCGCATCGGCGCCGGCGACGCCGATGCGCGAAAGCGCATAGGCGAGGTCGGCCGCGGGCAACGGATGCGCTTCGACCGAAACGAAGTCCAGGCGGGCGGGCCGTCGGGAATCCTGGCGCCAGGCGTCGAGGGTGGCGAAGAAGTTCGCACCGATGCCGAAACCGAGCTCGAGCACCGTGAAGGCGCCCCGGTCCCGCCAGCGCTCGCGCAGGCCGGCGCCGCCGACGAAGACCGTGGCCGCCTCGGCAAGGGCGCCCGCGGCGCTCTTGTAGACATCGCCGAAGGCGGGGCTCAGCAGGCGTCCGGATGCATCGCCGGCAAGCCGGCCGGGTTCGATGGGCAAGGCGGAATCATGGCAGGGTCGGGAGCGCGAATGATAACGGGCCCACTCCCATGTGACGGCGCCGACGGCGCTGCTTGCGTCCTGCGGCCTGCGGCTTGCGCGTTGCCGGGAAGGCTTCGGCCTAGTAAGGGTCAGCCTGCCAGGCCTGCTCGGCCACGCACCTGTACTCGGCGACCAGGTGCCCGGGCGGCCCGGGCTCGACATCGACGAACAGGGAAGTGCCGCCCTGGCCGGCCGAACTCGAGCCGAGCACGGCGATCCAGAACAGCGACCATATGATCCTGCGGCGTCCCGCTCCCTTGTTCATTCGGCCTCCTTGGCGAGCCGTTCCGGGGGCAGCTTAGCGCAGTCGCCCGGCCGGGCGCATGCAACAGTTGCAGCGGAGCAACTGGACCGTTCCCCCGGCCGCCTCGCCCGATACACGCGAAAAAGCACCCGATGGCGCCCGATTCGTGCAGGCCGGGTGCGAGGCCAGGGTTTAAGCTCGGGCCAGGACAAGAGCCAGATCGATGGAGCGAGACATGCGAGTCCAGGTGGCGATCATCGGGTCGGGGCCGGCCGGCCTGCTGCTCGGGCAGCTGCTGCACAAGGCCGGGATCGATACCGTGATCCTCGAGCGCCACAGCCGCGACTACGTGCTGGGGCGGATCCGCGCCGGGGTGCTGGAGCAGGTGGCCGTGGACCTCCTCGACGCGGCCGGCGTCGGCGAGCGCATGCATCGCGAAGGCCTGGTGCACGACGGCATCGCGCTGTCCTTCGACGGCCGGCGCCACCGGATCGACCTGGCCGGCCTCACGGGCAGCCGCGTCATGATCTACGGCCAGACGGAGGTCACCCGCGACCTCATGGACGCCCGCATCGCGGCGGGCGCCCCCACGATCTACGAAGCCGCCGATGTCGCGCTCCACGACTTCGACACGGACAGGCCCCGGGTCAGCTGGTCGCAGGACGGCGTCCGCCACGAGCTGCGGTGCGACTTCATCGCCGGCTGCGACGGCTCGCATGGCATCTCGCACTGCAGCGTCCCGGCTGGCGCGGTGCGGCGCTACGAACGCACCTATCCGTTCGGCTGGCTGGGCCTGCTCTCGGACACGCCACCGGTCTCCGAGGAACTGATCTACGCCAGCCACGAGCGCGGGTTCGCGCTGTGCAGCATGCGTTCACGCACCCGCAGTCGCTACTACGTCCAGTGCCCGCTCGACGACAGGGTCGAGGACTGGTCCGACGAGAGGTTCTGGGACGAACTGCGCCGGCGGCTCGACCCGCCCGCGGCCGAAACCCTGGTGACCGGCCCGTCGATCGAGAAAAGCATCGCGCCCCTGCGCAGCTTCGTCGCCGAACCGATGCGCTTCGGCCGCCTGCTGCTCGCCGGCGACGCCGCGCACATCGTGCCACCGACCGGGGCCAAGGGCCTCAACCTCGCGGCATCCGACGTCCGGTATCTTTCGCGCGCCCTGGTCGACCATTACTCGGGCGGCGGACGCATGCGGGAGATCGACGCCTATTCGGACAAGTGCCTGCGCCGCGTCTGGAAGGCAGTGCGGTTCTCATGGTGGATGACCACGCTGCTGCATCGCTTCCCGGACAACGGCGAGTTCGGCCGCAGGGTGCAGCAGGCCGAACTCGACTATCTCTGCGGCTCGAGGGCGGCGGCCACGGCGCTGGCCGAGAACTACGTCGGGCTGCCCTTCGAGGATTGAGCGAGCATCGCATCGACCGCGAGCATCCGCTCGCCCCGGCAGATCACCGGGTTGAGGTCGATCTCGGCGATGCGCCCGGCGAGGTCCGAGATCACTTCACCCATGCGTACCACCAGCCCGGCGAGCGCGTCGCGGTCGGCGCCCGGCTGGCCGCGGAAGCCGTCGAGCAGGCGACCGGCCCGCAGCCGGCGGAGCATCTCGAGCGCCTCGGCCTGCGACAACGGCGCCGGTGCCGTGACGGTGTCGCGCAGGACTTCCACGAGTACGCCGCCCAGGCCGACCAGCACCACCGGCCCGAACTGCGGGTCGACCTTGGCGCCGATCACGATCTCGACGCCGGCCGGCACCATCGGCTGCACCAGCACGCTGTCGATGCGCGCCTTCGGGTCGTAACTGCGGGCATTGGCGACGATGCGCGCATAGGCCTCGCGCGCCTGTGCCTCGTCGGCGATGTCGAGCGCGACCACGCCCGCCTCGGTCTTGTGGGCGATGTCCGGCGACTCGACCTTCATCACCACCGGGTAGCCCGTACGGCTGGCGGCGGCGACCGCCTCGTCCTCCGCCTGGCAGCGATGGTCCTGCACGACCGGCAGCCCGTAGAGCGCGAGCAGTGCCTTGGATTGCGCCTCGGTGAGGATCGGGGTGTCGATTGCATCGAGCATCGCCAGCGCACGGTCGCGCGCATCGGGCGGGCTCAGCCGCCGTACGGTCCGGTCGAGCCGGCCGAGGCGGTCGCGCTCGTGCCAGGCGCGCAAGGTCGCGAAGCACCGATCCATCGAACGGAACAGCGCGACGTTGGGGTTCTCCTCGGCTTCGCGTGACCCGGGCCCCTCCAGCCATTCGGTGGCCCAGACGGCGCAGCTGATCTTGCCGTGCTGCCCGGCGACCCGGCCGAGCACCTCGATGCGCGGGTTCATCGTCGTGTAGGCATAGACGGCCGGGAACACGAGGGCGCCGAAACCGGGATCGTCCAGGAGGGCGTCGGTGCAGGCGACGAAGCTCTCGGGGACGGTGAGGACCTGCGCGGTGACGTCGCAGGGGTTTCGCGCCGAACCGAACTCGGGGATGTGGCGCAGGAGCACCTCGCGGGTCGCCTCCGACGGCTGGGGCAGGGGCACCCCGTACTTCTCCGCCTTGTCGGCGCACATGATGGCGCCACCGCCGGAGGACGCGATGACCGCGACGCCGGACGCCTTGGGCGGCGGCGCCTTGGCGAAGAAGCTGGTGGTTTCCACCAGCGCCTCGAAGTCGTCGACGATGACGACGCCGAGCCGCTCCAGCGAGGCGCGGTAGACCGCGTCGGAACCCGCGAGCGAGCCGGTGTGCGAAGCGGCGGCGGTGGCCCCCTGTTCGCTCGAGGCGATCTTGAAGATGACCAGCGGCTTGCCGGCCTGCTGGGCCATCCCCGCCGCCTCGAGCAGGCGGGTGGGCGCCGCCATGCCTTCGAACAGGCAGGCGATCGCGTGGCAGTTGGGATCGCGGGCAAGGTAGGCGACCTGGTCCGCGACATCGACGTCGCAGGCGTTGCCGGAGGTCATGACGTGCGAGAACTGCACGCCGTGCTCGACCGCCTGCGCCATGGCGAAGGCGAGGGCGCCCGACTGGCTGATCAGGCCGATCGCACGATCCCCCGGCTTGCCGAAGGCGGGGGCCGCCGAAAACGTGAGGACGGCCCCTACCGCGGTGTTGACGATGCCGATGCAGTTGGGGCCGATGATCGGCATGCCGTGTTCCTGCGCGATCTCGGTCAGGCGCTGCTGCTGGGCGATGCGCTCGGGCGTGCCGACCTCGGCGTAGCCGGAGGCGAAGATCACGAGGCCGCCCGCGCCCTTGCGGGCGCAGGCGAGCGCATTGGCCTCGACGTGCTCGCGCGGCACCGTGATGACAACGCAATCGGGCGAGTCCTCGAGCGCGTCCACCGACGGTACGCAGGGCCGCCCCTCGACGGTGTCGTACTTCGGGTTGACCGCCCAGACCTTGCCCTCGTAGCTGGCCAGGTGCTGCATGACCCGGTTGCCGAAGGCGCCGGGGGTGCGCGATGCGCCGATCACCGCGACCGACCGCGGTTCGAGGAGGCGCCTGAGCTGTTCGTGCTGGTAGAGGGTCTGTCGCATGGGTCTGTCTCGATGATGCCGGGAGCCGACGGTCCGTGGTCCGATCGACGATAGCACGATCGAACGGCGCCTCCGGTCGGTTCCCGCTCGCCGCCGGGCGGCGCCACCCCCTTGGCGGCCGGCCGCGCTCCACACAATGCCCTCGACGCAATCCACGGCGAGGGCTCTGGCGATGGCGATCCTCGAGATCCAGCCGGCCCGCGCAGCCGCCCCGGAGGCGCTGCACGGCCCGGCCCTGTATCTGGCGCAACTGCGACGCGAACTGCCGAAGGCCATGGCAGGCGACCTCCGTTACCGTCCGCTGGCAGCCGACGACTACTGGCGGCTGTGGCTCGCGACCCGCCATCCGGAATTCAATCGCTGCCTGCCCTGGCCCGCGCCAACCGAGCCTGCGGGCGCGCTCGAGCGCATGCGCCGCCTCATGGCGGACGAAGCCGCCGGCAGGCTGATCGCGTTCGCCTGCGAGCGGGCGGACGAAGCACGGCGATGGGTCGCGATCTTCCGCTTCACGCCCTGGCGCGATGGCCTCGAGACCGGCCTCTGGCTGCATCCCGACGGCTGGGGCAAGGGCTACGGCACCGGGATCATCGCCACCGCCATCGCGACCGCGTTCGCCCGCACCGCCATCCCGGCGGTGTACTCGAAGACCACCGCCGCCAACATCGGCGCCTGCCGCATCACCACGCGCTGCGGCATGACCGCCATCGGGGCGGCGAGCGCGCCCGACGACCGCGGCGGCATGATCGAGGGGATCGAGTGGCGGATCACGCGCGAGGAGGCGGCCCTGCGCGCGGCGGGGAGCGGACTCGCGACAGAGGGCAGCGCCTAGGTTCGCCCGACGAGCCAGTGCCGCAGGCCCTCATGCCCCGCGGTGACGGGCAGGCGATGCGGGGCGCTATGATCGCGGTTTCGCCCGGCCGTCCCCATGTTCAGCTATCGCCATGCGTTCCATGCAGGCAACCATGCCGATGTGCTCAAGCATGTCGTCCTGCTGGCCCTGCTGCGCCACCTCCACCGCAAGGAAACGGCCTGCTGGCTGGTCGACACGCATGCCGGGGCCGGCTGGTACGAGCTGTCCGCCCCCGCCGCCCGCGGCAAGGGCGAGTTCGCCGGCGGGATCGGTGCGCTGTGGGACGAAGACCCGGCCGGCCTGCCCGCGGCCCTGGCCGACTATCTCGCCGAAGTACGCCGGTTCAACCCCACCGGGCCCCTGTTGCGCTACCCCGGGTCGCCCGCGCTGCTGGAGGCGACGATGCGGCCGCAGGACCGGCTGCGGCTCTATGAGCTCCATCCGACCGAGAGCGGGATCCTGCGCAGCCGCTTTCCCGACACGCGGCGGGTACGCGCCGAGCGGGCCGACGGATTCCTCGCGCCCAGGGCGGTCCTGCCGCCGCCGACGCGCCGGGGCCTGGTGCTGCTCGATCCGTCCTACGAGGACAAGAACGACTACCGCAGGGTGCGCCAGGCCCTGCACGACGCGATGGAGCGTTTCGCGACCGGTATCTACGCCATCTGGTACCCCCGCGTGCGTCGCCATGAATCCGAGCGCATGGCGGCCGCCCTGCAGCAGGCGGTGGGTCGGGACTGGCTGCATGCCTACCTCGATGTGGAGTCGCCCCCGCCCGATGTCTTCTGCCTCTACGTCAGCGGCATTTTCGTGGTCAATCCGCCCTGGACATTGCCGGCGAACCTCGAGGCGGTGCTTCCGGTCCTGGCGGATCGGCTGGGGCGCGACGCCGGCGCCGGCTGGAGCCTCGAGCACCGGATCCGTTGAGCGGCGGGAGGCCTCGCCCGCCGGCGGGGGAGGCGGCTTGAAATCACCCGGATCGCCCCGAGCTTGCAGTCATGGGGCGGCGCCACGCAATCCCGGTGCCGCATAACCGGAGACCAAGCGCAAATGACGCATTCGACCGAAGGGGCCGTGGGCCCCGGCAAGATCCAGACCATCGCGATGCTCGCGGGCCTGCTCGAGTCCGTCGAGCGCGGCTTTCACCGGGCCGACCCGGACGGCTACCGCCGGCTCGCCGATCGCCTGCGCACCGAGCTCATGGACGTGACGCCCGACGCGGAACTGCGCCAGCTGCTCGCGGCCAGCCCCGCCACCGCGGAGATCTACGAGAACATCAACTACGGCCACGCCGGCCTGTGCCTGCGTCCGATGGACGCGGCCATCAGCGCCGAGAAGGCGGCGACCGAGCTCATTTCCCGCGTGCGTAGCGGCGCGCACGGCTGAGCACGGCCGCGAGCGGCAAGGACGCCCGCCGGCCACCGCGCACCGGCTTCAGTCGCGCGCCGGCCGCACGAGCCCGCGCTGCACGGCCGGGCGCGCGAGGCCGGCATCGAGCCAGCGCGGCACACGACGCAGCGCGGCGTAATCGACCAGTTCTGCCGCCTCGTAGAAGCCGATGAGATTGCGCACCCAACCAAGGCAGGCGCAATCGACGATGGTGAAATCCGCGCCCATCAGCCAATCGCGCCCATCCAGCCGATCTTCCAACAGCGCCAGCATGCGTTTGGCCTCGCCGACATAGCGCTCAAGCGGGCGCTTATCCGCGATCTCGCGGCCGGCGAATTCAGGGCCGACGAGGCGGATCACCGCGGCGCGGC
>DAIMFM010000124.1:6995-8406 GCA_036724585.1 Burkholderiaceae bacterium
ACGGCCGGTCGCGCGAGGCAACGCTCCAGCCAGTCCTCCTCGCGCACGAAATCACCCAGCCCGACGAGCTCGCCGGCTTCGTAGAAGTCGCGCAGGGCGCGCACCCAGGGGAAGCTCGCGATGTCGGCGATCGTCAGCTCCTCGCCCATGATGAAGGGCCGACCCGCCAGGCGCTGGTCCAGCACGCCCAGCAGGCGCCTGGATTCCGTCGCGTAGCGCTCGACCGGGTAGGCATTGTTGCGCACCTTGTCGGCCGCGAACTTGTGGAAATGGCCCAGCTGGCCGAACATCGGCCCGATGCCGCCCATCTGGAACATCACCCACTGGATGCACTCGTAGCGGGCCGCCGGCTCGTCGGGCATCAGCATGCCGGTCTTCTCGGCGAGGTAGATGAGGATCGCGCCGCTCTCGAACAGGGGCAAGGGGCGCCCGCCCGGCCCGTTGGGGTCGATGATGGCCGGGATCTTGTTGTTCGGGTTGAGGGCCAGGAACTCGGGCGTCATCTGGTCGTTGCGCTCGAACGAGACCAGGTGCGCCTCGTAGGGCAACCCGGTTTCCTCCAGGGCGATCGAGACCTTCACGCCGTTCGGGGTGGTCAGGGAGTAGAGCTGCAGCCGCTCGGGATGGGCCGGGGGCCAGCGCCGGGTGATCGGATGGTCCTTGAGGGTGTTCATGTTCGATCCTGGTCTGTGGGGGAGGCGGACATCGCACGGTATACGTGATCATAGGCCGGGCCCGCGGCGCTGCCGCGATCGGGCCTGTTTACAAACGCTTACAAGGCCGGGCCGGCACCTTACCGACGCCCGGCCGACCATTGCCCCGGGCGCTCATGCCAGAATGCGGGCGCCCGCCGGGTCTCGCTGCCGGCCCCTGGCCGGGCCCATGTCGGGCCGGTCCCGGACCCGGTGCCCGGCCCCGACCCTTGTAACCCTGGCCCTGTTTTCCCGGATCCCGCTGCTGCCATGAATCCCGACAACCAGCTTCTCGCCGAGGTTCGCTCCTGGGTCGACCAGGCAAGCCGCATCGTCGTCCTGACCGGCGCAGGCATCTCGACCGAGTCCGGCATCCCCGATTTCCGCGGCCCCCAGGGGGTGTGGACGCGGAACCCGGGCGCCGAGCGCCTCGCCACGATCCAGGACTATCTCGCCGACGCGGATGTCCGGCGCCAGGCCTGGCAGAACCGCCTGGAAAGCCCCGCCTGGCATGCCCGCCCCAATCGCGGCCACGACGCGATCGTGGCGCTGGAGAGGCAGGGCCGGCTGCATGCGCTGGTGACCCAGAACATCGATGAACTCCACCAGATCGCCGGCAACTCGCCGGAGCGCGTGATCGAGGTCCACGGCACCATCCGGCGCGCGATGTGCTGGTCCTGTGGCACCCGATACCCGATACAGGAAGTGCTAGATACGGT
>DAIMFM010000124.1:8416-8916 GCA_036724585.1 Burkholderiaceae bacterium
TGCGCCAGGGCGAGGACGACCCTCGCTGCCCCGCATGCGGGGGCATTCTCAAGAGCGACACCATCTCCTTCGGCCAGGCGCTCGTGCCCGAGGTCATCGACCGCGCCATGCGCGTCGCCGCCGAGGCCGACCTCCTGCTGGCGATCGGCAGCACCCTGCAGGTCTTCCCGGCCGCCAACGTCGTCCCGGTCGCCCGGGATGCCGGTGCCCGGGTCGTGATCGTCAATGCCGAACCCACCGGCATGGACGATATCGCCGACGCTGTGCTGAACGGGGCCATCGGCGAGATCCTGCCGGCGATCGCGGGCGACCGGGATTGAAGCGCCTATCGCATGCGCGCCAGCAGGGCCGCGTCGCGACCGGCTGGCTGGCGGCCCTGGTGCTGCTCGCCGCCGTTGGCGCCGCCTTCTGGTGGGCCAGCGAACCGGGCCGGCCGCTGGCCGGCTGGCGCGGCGGTGACGCTACGCAAGCGGGGGGGCCGGCGGGTCCCGCCGCCGGCA
>DAIMFM010000125.1:0-8524 GCA_036724585.1 Burkholderiaceae bacterium
CAGCTGCGCGACCGCGACGAGGTTGTCCTCGACCTCGACCAGTGCCTCCAGGACGAGCCGCCGGTATGCCGCCACCGACTCCTCGGCCTCGGCACGCGCCTGGGCGGTGGCGGCCTCGGTCTGGCCGCCATCGAAGATGCTCTGCGCCAGCGCGGCGCCCAGCGACCAGGCGAGCGCAGGTGCGCTGACGAGGCGGCCGAGTTCCGGTCCTGCGAAGCCGGCGCTGGCCGAGAGATTGAGTGCCGGCAGGTCGGCCGATTCGGCCAGCCCGATGGCGGCGTGGGCGGCCACGACGCGATGGCGGGCGGCGGCGATGTCGGGCCGCCGCGCCAGGACCTGCGCCGGCAGCAGTGCCGGCAGGGACGGGATCTCCGGCAACCGGGCGGTCGGCGCGATGGCGAACTCCGACGGCGGGAGGCCGGCCAGCAGGGCCAGCGCATGCTCGAGCTGGGCGCGACCGAGGCGCAACTCGCTGCGCTGCGCCTCGACGCTCGCCAGCTGCGTCTGCGCCTGCAGCACGTCGGCCCGGCCCACCACGCCGGCTTCGTAGCGGACCTGGCTGAGCTCGAGGAGCCGGTGGGCGATCCTGACGCTGCCATCGAGCAGGAGCTCCCTTCGTTCGGCGCCGCGCAGCTGCAGGTAGGTCTGCACCAGCGTGGCCTGGACGGAGAGGCGCAGCGCGGCTTCGTCGGCGATGCTCGCGGCCACGCCGGACTCGCCGAGTTCGACGGCGCGCGCCACCCGGCCCCAGAGGTCCACCTCCCAGCTCGCGTCGGCGCCGAGCGAATAGCGTGTCGCCGGGCTGTCGACGCGCCCGGCATCGGAACGGCCGATGGCCGTGGAGGCCGACACGTTCGGCCACAGCCGGCTGCGCTGGGCGGCGAGGATGGCGCGGGCTGCCGCCACCCGGGCGGCGGCGGCGCGGATGTCCTGGTTGCCGGCGGCGGCACGGCGGCCCAGCGCATCGAGCTCGGGATCGGCGAAGGACTGCCACCATGCGTCGGCCGCCGGTACCTGCAGGGCCTCGCTCTCGACCACCGGCAGTTCCGGGGCATGGCGGAACGCGGCCGGCGGTTCGGCCGGGCGCGGCGCCGGCGTGTCGGTGATCGCGCAGCCGGCCAGTACGCCGGCCGCCAGGCCGACGGCCATGCATGTCCTCAGGGATTCCTTCAGGGTTCTCATCCGGGGCTCGCCATCGCTTGGGGTTCGGGCGCGGCCCGCCCGCGCGGGCCCAGCAGCCGCGTCCGCAGGCGTTCGAGGCCCAGGAACACGACCGGGGTGCTGTAGAGCGTGAGCAGCTGGCTGAGCATGAGGCCACCGACGACCGCCACGCCCAGCGGCTGGCGCAGCTCAGCCCCGTCGCCCGTGCCCAGCGCGAGCGGCACCGCCCCGAGCGCGGCGGCGGCAGTGGTCATCAGGATCGGCCGCACCCGCCGCAGGCAGGCTCGATAGATCGCGGTGCCGGGGGACAGGCGCATGCCCGCGCGATCGGCGGCGCGTTGCGCGGCCAGGGCGAAGTCGATGACGAGGATGGCGTTCTTCTTGACGATGCCGATGAGCAGGAACACGCCGATCAGGGCGATCACGGTGAACGGCAGGCCGGTGGCCTGCAGGGCGATCAGCGCGCCGAGCCCCGCCGACGGCAGGGTCGAGAGGATCGTGAGCGGATGCAGGAAACTCTCGTACAGGATGCCGAGCACGAGGTAGATGGTCAGGATCGCCGCGAGGATCAGCAGCGGCTGGCTCGCCATCGACCGACCGAAGGCACCGGCGCTGCCCTCGAAGCTGCCGCGCAGGCTCGAGGGCATGCCGAGGTCGGCAAGCGCCGCACGCACGGCCGCGGTGGCCTCCGAGAGCTCGTAGCCCTCGGCAACGGTGAAGCTGGTGGTGACGGCGACGGCGCCGGCCTGGTGGCCGATCGACAGCGCGCTCACACCATCGCGCTGGCCGGCGACGGAGGCCAGCGGCACCATCGCGCCCTCGCGCCCGCGCAGCCAGACCTGCTGCAGGCCATGTGGGCCGTCGAGCCAGGGCTCGTCGAGCTCGAGCACCACCCGGTACTGGTTGAGCGGGTTGTAGATGACGCCGACCGGCCGCTGGCCGAAGGCGTTGTAGAGCCCCGTATCGATATCGCGGACATCGACGCCCAGGCGGGCGGCGGCATCCCGGTCGATGAGCAGTTCGACCTGCGGCGAGCGATCGTCGAGGTCGCTGTCGACATCCGTGACCTGCGGCAGCTTCTTCAGCGCCTCGACCACCCGTGGCTCCCAGCGGCGCAGGGTCTCGAGGTCGTCGCCCACGAGGGCGTACTGCAGGTCGGACGACGAGGATTCCCGGCCGCCGACCCGGATGTCCTGGACGGGCGTCAGGAAGGTCCGCACCCCGGCCAGTTCCGCCAGCGGCGCGCGCAGCCGGTTGATGATCCGCTCGGCCGGCTCCCTGCCCTGCTCCAGGGGCTTGAGGCTGATGAACATGAAGGCGCGGTTGCGCGAACCGCCGCCGGTGAAGGCGGTCACCGTATCGATCGCCGGGTCCTTGCGCAGGATGCTGATGACGCGATCGAGCGATGCCTGCATCTGTTCGAAGGAGACGCTCTGCTCGCCCCGCACGAAGCCCATCAGCCGGCCGGTGTCCTGGCGCGGGAAGAAGCCCTTGGGAATGGCCTGGTACATCGCCACGGTCGCCACGATCGAGGCGATGAAGAGCAGCCAGCCCAGGGCCTGGCGGCGCAGCATCCAGCGCAGGGAGCGCCGGTAGCCACGCATGACCAGCCCGAGCAACCGGGGCGGCTGGCTGCGCCCGCCGCCCCGCCCTGCACCTTCGCGGACGCCGCCGCGATCGCCCAGCAGGTGGGCCGCCATCATCGGCGTGGTGGTCAGCGAGATGAACATCGATACCAGGATCGCGACCGAGAGCACGACCGCGAACTCGCGGAACAGCCGGCCCACGATCCCGCCCATGAACAGGACCGGGATGAACACCGCGATCAGCGAGATGCTGATGGTGAACACCGTGAACGCGATCTCGCGGGTACCCGCCACGGCGGCCGCCTTCGCGCCGAGCCCGCGTTCCCGGTGGCGCGAGATGTTCTCCACCACGACCACCGCGTCGTCGACGACGAAACCGGTGGCGATCGTGAGCGCCATCAGCGAGAGGTTGTCGACGCTGTAGCCGAGCAGGTACATCACGCCGAAGGTGCCGGCGAGCGATACCGGCACCGAGACGCTCGGCACGAGCGCGGCGCGCACCCGGCGCAGGAAGACCCAGACCACCGCGATCACCAGCCCGATCGCGATCATCAGCGCATGCTCGACCTCCCTGACGGAGGCGCGGATCGTCGGCGTGCGGTCGGTGACGATCTCGAGGTCGACCTGCGGCGGGATCGATGCCCGCAGCACCGGCATCAGCTCGCGGACCCGGTCGACCGCGGCGATGATGTTGGCGTCCTGCGTCTTGTAGAGGATCAGGAGGATCGCGGGCCGGTCGTTCGATACCCCGTAGGTCCGCACGTCCTGCACCGAATCGCTCACCGATGCGACGTCGGTCAGCCGGAGCACGTTGCCGTCCTCGTAGCGCAGGATGAGCGGCGCGAAATCGGCCGCGCTGCGGGCCTGGTCGTTCGCGCCGACCTGCCAGGTGCGCCGGCCGTCGTCGACGCTGCCCTTGGGACGATTGGCGCTCGCCTCGACCAGGGCGACGCGGACGTCGTCGAGCACGAGGCCGGTGGCCGCGAGCCGGCCGGGGTCGACCCTTACCCGCACCGCGGGCAAGGCGCCGCCGCCGATCGTGACCTGGCCGATGCCCTCCACCTGCGCCAGGCGCTGTGCCAGCACCGTCGATGCCGCGTCGTACATCTGGCCGCGACTCAGGCTGTCCGAGGTGAGCGACAGGATCATGATCGGCGCATCGGCCGGGTTGGCCTTGCGCAAGGTCGGGTTGTCCGGCATCCCGGTCGGCAGTTGCGACTGGGCGGCATTGAGCGCGGCCTGCACGTCGCGGGCGGCCGCATCGATGTCGCGCCCCAGGTCGAACTGCACCGTGATCCGGGTCGAGCCGAGCGAGGATCGCGCGGTCATCTCCGTGCCCCCCGCGATGGAGCCGATCGCCCGTTCGAGCGGCGTGGCCACCGTCGCCGCCATGGTCTCCGGCGCGGCCCCCGGCAGGGAGGCCGAGACCGAGATGGTGGGGAACTCGACCTGCGGCAGGGGCGCCACCGGCAGGAAGCGGTACGCGATGAAGCCGAACAGCGCGATCCCGAGGGTCATCAGCGTGGTGCCCACCGGCCGGTCGATGAAGGTGCGCACCCAGCTCATCGCGCCCACCTCGCGAAGCCGAGATAGATCACCGGCGTGGTGAACAGCGTCATCAGCTGGGACAGCAGCAGGCCGCCGACCAGCGTGACGCCGAGCGGATTGCGCAGCTCGCTGCCCATGCCGGTGCCGAGCATCAGGGGCAGCGCGCCGAGCAGCGCCGCCGCGGTGGTCATGAGGATGGGCCGGAACCGCAGGCGGCAGGCCTCGACGATCGCCGCGTGCTCGTCCAGGCCGCGGCTGCGGCGGGCATCGAGGGCGAAGTCGATCATCATGATCGCGTTCTTCTTGACGATGCCGATCAGCAGGACGATCCCGATGATCGCCACCAGGCCGAGGTCCATGTCGATGGCCCACAGCCCGAGCAGGGCCCCCAGCCCCGCCGAGGGCAGGGTCGACAGGATCGTCAGCGGGTGGATGTAGCTCTCGTACAGGATGCCGAGCACGATGTACATCGTGACGATCGCGGCGAGCACCAGCCAGACGGTGTTGGTCAGCGACGCCTGGAAGGCGAGCGCCGCCCCCTCGAAGCGGGTCTCGATCGAGGCCGGCAGGCCGATCCCCGCCAGGGCGTCGCGTGCCGATGCGATCGCGGGCCCGAGCGAGGCGCCGCCCTCCAGGTTGAAGGACAGGCTCGCCGCCGGCAGCTGGTCGACGCGCTGGATCGACAGCAGGGTCGAGCGTTCCTCGATCCGGGCCAGGCGCGACAGCGGGATGGGGCCGTTGTCCGGGGTGGCGACGTGGACCGCGTCGAGGCTGGCGAGGCCGCGCCGGAACGCCGGCGCATGCTCGAGGACGACCCGGTACTGGTTCGACTGCGTGTAGATCGTCGAGATCGCGCGCTGGCCGAGCGCCGTGTAGAGCGCCTGGTCGATCTGCGCGACGCTCACCCCGAAGCGCGCGGCGGCATCGCGGGCGATGTGGATGAACGCCTGCAGCCCGCGATCCTGCAGGTCGGTGCCGACGTCCCGGATGCCGGGCAGCGCCGCCAGGGCATCGCGCACCGTCGGCGTCCAGCGCGTGAGCTGGGCGGGGTCGGTCGTCCCCAGCGTCAGCTGGTAGCGCGCCCGCGACACCCGGTCCTCCACCGAGAGGTCCTGCACCGGCTGGGCATAGATCCGGATGCCGGGGATCTGCTGCTCGATGCCGGCGAGCCGGCGCCCGACCTCCTCGGCACTTGCGTCGCGCGCCTCGAGCGGCGCGAGCGCGACGAGCATCCGCCCGACGTTCAGCGTGGGGTTCTCGCCGTCGACGCCGATGAACGAGGCGACATGCGAGACCGCGGGGTCCGCAAGGACCTGGGCCGCGACCCGTTGCTGCAGCTCGCCCATCGCATCGAAGGAGATCGACTGCGGCCCCTCGATCGACAGGTTGATCGCGCCGGTATCCTGCACCGGGAAGAAGCCCTTCGGGATCCAGATCCAGAGCGCGACCGTCGCCACGAGGCTCGCGACGAACATCGCCATGATCGCGCCCCGGTGCGCGAGGGCCACGTCGAGCGCTCGCATGTAGGCATCGATCACCCGCTCGAAGCCGTTGCCTATCGCGCGCGCGAATCGTCCCTCCCCGCGCGCGGCCTCGGGGCGCAGCAGCTTCGCGCACATCATCGGGGTGAGCGTGAGGGAGACGACCGCCGAGATCAGGATCGCGACGGTCAGGGTGATCGCGAACTCGCGGAACAGCCGCCCGACCACGTCGCCCATGAACAGCAACGGGATCAGGACCGCGACGAGCGACACCGTGAGCGAGACGATGGTGAAGGCGATCTGCTTCGAGCCCCGCAGGGCGGCCTGCAGCGGCCCTTCCCCGTCCTCCACGTGCCGCGCGATGTTCTCGATCATCACGATGGCGTCGTCGACGACGAAGCCGGTCGCCACCGTCATCGCCATCAGCGTGAGGTTGTTGATCGTGAAGCCGGCGAGGTACATGACGCCGAAGGTGCCGATGAGCGAGATCGGCACCGCGATCGCCGGGATCAGGGTCGCCCGCGCGCTGCGCAGGAACAGGAAGATCACCATCACGACGAGCGCCACCGCGAGCAGCAGCTCGAACTGCACCGCCTCGACGGATGCGCGGATCGTCTGGGTGCGGTCGGCGAGCAGCTCCACCTCGATGCCGCCGGGCAGGGTCTCGCGCAGCCGGGGCAGGAGCTCCTTCACCCCATCGACGGTCGCGATCACGTTCGCGCCCGGCTGGCGTCGCACGTTGAGGATGACGGCCTCGCGCGAGTCGGCCCAGGCCGCGAGCCGTTCGTCCTCGGCGCCGTCGATGACCATGGCCACGTCGGCCAGGCGCACCGCCCGGCCCTCCCGGTAGGAGATGATCAGCTGCCGGTATTCCTCGGCGGTCCGCAGCTGGTCGTTGGCGTCGATCGCCAGGGCCCGGGCGGCGCCATCGAAGCTGCCCTTGGGCTGGTTCACGTTGGCCGCCGCGATCGCGCTACGGACCTGGTCGAGCGTCAGCCCGAGCGAGGCGAGCGCCGCCGGATTGGCCTGGATGCGGACGGCTGGGCGGCGCCCGCCGGCGATCGACACCATGCCCACGCCCGGCAGCTGGGCGATGCGCTGCGCGACACGGGTCTCGACCTGGTCGTGCACGGCGGTGACCGGCAGCGTTGGCGAGCTGACGGCGATCGACAGGATCGGGGTGTCCGCCGGATTGACCTTGCTGTAGACCGGGGGCCGCAGCAGGTCCGACGGCAGCAGGTTGCCGGCCGCCTGGATCGCCGCCTGGACCTGCTGCTCGGCCACCTCGATCGCGAGGTCGAGCGAAAAGCGCAGCGTGATCACCGAGGCGCCGCCGGAGCTGGTCGAGCTCATGCGCTCGAGGCCCGGCATCTGGCCGAACTGGCGCTCGAGCGGCGCCGTCACGCCGGATGCGACCACCTCCGGGCTCGCCCCCGGGTACAGGCTCGTGACCTGGATCGTGGGATAGTCGACCTCGGGCAGCGAGGACAGCGGCAGCAGGCGGTACGCGAGGATGCCCGCGAGGAGCACGGAGACCATCAGCAGCACGGTGGCCACCGGCCGCTCGATGAACAGGCGCGACGGGTTCATCGTCGCCGCACTAGCGCGCCGCTTCGGCGCTCGGCGCGGTGCCTTGCCCGGCGATCCTCACTGTCGCCCCGGCGGGAACCCGCTCGGCGCCGTCGACCACCACCCGTTCGCCCGCCTCGATCTCGCCGCTGACCTCGATCCGGTCCCGGTCGCGCTCGCCGGTCAGCACCTTGCGGGTGGCGATCGTCATGTCCGGCAGGACCACGCTGAGCGATGTGCCGTGGTTCGAGCGCTGCACGGCCGCGACGGGCACCGTGAGGCGATCGGGCAGCACGTCGACCTCGATCCGCACGTTGACGAACTGGTTGGGGAACAGCGAGCGGTCGGCATTGGCGAACTCGGCCCGGGCCCGGATCGAGCCGGTGGCCGCATCGATCGCGTTGTCCACCGTCGAGAGCCTGCCCTCGGCAAGCGGGCGCAGGCCGTCGCGGTCGAACAGGGTCACCGCAATGGGGCGTCCGGCGGCGCGGGCCTCCCTGATCCGCGGCAGGACCGCTTCCGGCACCGAGAAGACCACGTCCACCGGCGTGACCTGGACGATGGTGACGATGCCTTCGGTGTCGCTCGCGCGTACGCGGTTGCCCGGGTCCAGCCGGCGCAGGCCGGCGACCCCGCCGATCGGCGCCTTGACGTCCGTGTAGGACAGCTGCAGCCGGGCCTCGTCGACCAGGGCCTTGCCGGCGCGCACGGTGGCCTCGAGCTGGTCGGCCAGCGCCTGCTGGTTGTCCACCTGCTGGCGCGCGATCGCATCCTTGGCCAGCAGCCCGCGGAAGCGTTCGAGGTCGCGCCGGGCGCTCGCCAGCTGCGCCTGGTCGCGAGCGAGTGCCGCCTCGGCCTGCGCCAGTGCGATCCGGAACGGGACCGGATCGATCTTCGCGAGCAGCTGTCCGCTCTCGACCAGCGCGCCCTCCTTGAAGTGCAGCGAGAGCAGCTCGCCGTCGACGCGAGGCTGGACGACGGCAGTGCGGCGCGCGACGACGCTGCCGATCGCATCGACGGTGACCCGGATGTCCTGGTGGCGGGCTTCGGCGACGGTGACCAGCGGGGCTTGGGCAGCCGGCATGCCCCCGGTCCGGCCGCGCACCGGGCCGCCCGGGGTCGACGTGCCCGCGGCGGGCCACGCCCGCCCCCCCCCAAGCGAAGTGTTAACGCCGCGCC
>DAIMFM010000126.1:0-914 GCA_036724585.1 Burkholderiaceae bacterium
CCTGCGGCGGGACGGGGCGGGCGGCAGCCTTGCGGGCACCGCGCCGCGGGTGCCCTGGGCGGGCGACTGTCCGCATGCGGTGCTGGCGGCGGTCGACGGCGACGAGAGCTTCCTGGTGCTCGCGGCGATCGATGGCGATGCGGTGCGCGAAACTGCCGGCAACCTCGCCAGCGAACCCCGCTGCACCGTGGCGCTCGATGCCGCGCGCATCATCGCGCTCGCGCCCATGCCCGGCGCCGACGAGCGCATCCTGCTCGAAGGGGCGCTTGCGCGCAGCGTCCAGATGGCCGGTGCGCTGGAGGCCGCGATGGACATCGCCCTGCGCTATTCGGGCGAACGGGTCCAGTTCGGCCGGCCGATCGCGAAGTTCCAGGCAGTCCAGCACATGCTGGCGATGATGGCCGGCCATGTCGCGACCGCCCGTGCCGCGGCCGACCAGGCCGTCGAGGCCATGGACGCCGCCGAAGGCGATGCGCCGGGTCCGTCGGCGCTGCGGGTCGCGATCGCGAAGTCGCGCACCGGCGAGGCCGCCGGCCGTGGCGCCGAGACGGTGCACCAGGTGCTGGGCGCGATCGGCTTCACGCGCGAGCACGCCCTGCACTACAACACGCGTCGGCTGTGGGCATGGCGCGACGAGTTCGGCAACGAGACATGGTGGCAGCAGCGGCTCGGCCGCGAGGTGGCCCGGCTCGGCGCCGATGCGCTCTGGCCGACGATCGTGGACATCTAGCGCGGTGGGCACGGGCATGTTCCGCGACGACCTGCTGGCGGGCCAGCGCATCCTGGTGACCGGTGGCGGCACGGGGCTGGGCCGGGCCATGGTCGAGCGCTTCGCGGTCCTTGGCGCCCTGCCGGTGATCATTGGGCGTCGTGCCGAGGTGCTCGCGAATGCGGCGCGCGAGATCGAGGCGGCG
>DAIMFM010000126.1:924-2520 GCA_036724585.1 Burkholderiaceae bacterium
GGCGGCGCACGGCGTCGCCGTCGAGACGCATGTTTGCGACGTGCGCGATGCCGCGGCCGTCGAGGCCTGCTTCGACCGCATATGGGCGAACGGCCCGCTCGATACGCTGGTCAACAATGCGGCGGGCAATTTCCTCGCGCGCAGCGAGACACTCAGCCCGCGCGCCTTCGATGCCGTCGTCGACATCGTGCTCAAGGGCAGCGCCTGGTGCACGATGGCCGCGGGCAGGCGCTGGATCGCGGCGGGACGGCCCGGCAGCGTGCTGTGCATCCTCACGCAGTGGGCGCTCACGGGCGCGCCCTTCAAGATGCCGTCTGCGGTGGCCAAGGCCGGCGTCCTGTCCATGATCCGCAGCCTTGCCGTCGAATGGGGCCCGCAGGGCATCCGGCTCGTCGGCATCGCGCCGGGTTCCTTTCCGACGCCGGGCGCAAGCGGGCAGCTTGCGCCCTCCACCTTGTCCAGCGCCCGCGACCAGGAGGACATCGCGCTGCGACGCAACGGCCGGCTCGACGAGCTCGCCGACCTCGCCGCGTTCCTGGTCTCGCCGCAGGCCGCGTACATCACCGGCGAGGCGGTCGTGATCGACGGCGGGAAGTGGCTGCAGGGCGCGGCCGGGCCGGGCGCTGTGGAGATGCAGGGCTGGGACGATGCCCGCTGGGCGGCGACCCGCGCGGAGACGAGCCGCCGGCCGACCTGACTGCCCACGCGCGTCGGCCAGGCGCTGCTCCATCAGGACTCGACCGGCGAGATCAGGCCCCGCGCCAGACGGGCTTGCGCTTCTCCACAAAGGCCTTCAGGCCTTCCTTGCGGTCCTCGGACTCCAGTGCAACCCGGGCGATCGGAGCCTGCTTCTCCCAGCCTTCGCCATCGGTCCAGGAGCCGCTCTCGAACATGATCTGCTTGGTGGCGGTCAGTGCGGTCGGACCATTGGCGAGCAGCGACTCGGCCAACTCCACGGCCGCGGAAAGTGCCTGGCCCGGCTCGACGACCCGGTTGACCAGGCCCCAGCGCTCGAAGAACTCGGCATCCTTCAGCGCGCCGGTCAAGGCGAGCTCCATCGCGATGTGATACGGGATGCGGCGCGGCAGGCGGAACAGGCCGCCTCCGATCGCCACCACGTTGTGCGGAACCTCGGGCAGGCCCATCCGGGCGTTGCGCGCGGCGACGATCAGGTCGCATGACAGGCAGAGCTCGAGCCCGCCGCCGACGGCAACGCCCTCGACCGCGGCGATCAACGGCTTGCGCGGCGGTCGCGCGAACACGCCGAAGCCGCCACGTGGCGGGCGCACCCTCGGCTCGCCGCGTGCCGCCGCCTTCAGGTCTGCGCCCGCCGAGAAGTCGCCGCCGGCGCCGGTGACGATGCCGACGAAGAGGTCCTGCTCGTCGTCGAGACGATCCATGGCTGCGTTGAGCTCTGCCGCCGGCTGCGAATCGCAGGCATTCTTCACTTCGGGTCGGTTGAGGGTGACGATAAGCACGTGGCCGCGCTTCTCGGCAAGCACGCGGGGGGAGGCTCGTTCGCTCATGTCGTCTCCTGGAGTGCGAAGGTGAAGCCGCCATCGACCGGGCGGGCCTGGCCGGTGATCCAGTCGACCG
>DAIMFM010000126.1:2530-3933 GCA_036724585.1 Burkholderiaceae bacterium
TCGCCCGGGCGGCCCAGCCGTCGGATGATATACGTTTCCATGATGCCCTTCGCTCGCTCCGGTTCGGGGGATTGAGCTCAGTCAGTGTAACGATATAACATCGCCTGGAGCTTGCCCCGCGCCGACGCTTGCCGCGCCGCGGTCCTTGCCCCGATGTTCTCGAACAGGAGGAGCTCCTTGAACCCGAATCCCCGCCTTCCCCAGGCCGCCGCGGTCCCGCTCGTGGGCGCCGCGTTCGGCCTCGTCGCGCTGTGCGCGCCGACGCCGGTCGGGGCGCAGGCCGCTTCGCCCACGGCGAACCCGGCGCCGATCGACTACGGCCTGGTGCTCGACGGCGCCTATGTCTCCGACGACCTGGCGCTCGCCCATCGCGAACGCGGCTTCGGCCTCGGCCATGCGGAGCTGACGGTCGGCGGCCGCATCGACGACGTCTTCTCCGGCCGGCTGACGGCGGCGCTGCATCATCACGAGGGCGAGACCGAAGTGGAAGTCGAGGAAGCCTTTATCGATGCGCTCGCTTTGCCCAAAGGCCTGCAGCTGCGCGCCGGCCGCTTCCTCTCGCAGGTGGGCTATCTCAACGAGCGCCACACCCATGCCGACGACTTCGCCGAGCGTCCCCTGCTGTACCGGGCCTTCCTCGGCACCCATTGGTCCGACACCGGCCTGCGTCTGAACTGGGTGGCGCCGACCGTGCTCTACTGGCGGATCGGGGTCGAGGCCTTCGACGGCGGCCGGCTCGCCGGCGAAGCGCCCGGCGGGCGCTCGATCGGTGTCACCACCTTGTCGACCCGGGTCGGCGGCGATATCGGCTGGTCGCACAGCTGGCAGCTCGGCCTGTCCCTCCTGCGCAACCGGAACGTGCCGCCCCCCGAGGCGAACGACGGCCATGACGACGACGAGCATGATCACGGCCACGATCACGAGGATGAGCACGGTCACGACCATGCCCATGGCGCGGGCTACACCGGCGAGCGGATATTCATCGCCGACGCGGTCTGGAAGTGGGCGCCGGGAGGCAACAATGCGGCGCGCCAGCTGCGCCTGTCGGGCGAATATGCGCGGGTGACCGACGTCAGCGAGTTCGCCGGCGACGACGACTTCCACGAGGCCTGGTACCTGGCGGCGGTGTACCGCTTCGCGCCACAGTGGGAAGCCGGCGTGCGCACCGGCATGCTGAAGGTGAGCGAGCCGCACGGTGACCATTTCCATCGCGGCCGCCTGCGGGAGACGAGCCTGATGCTCGCCTGGGTGCGATCGCACTTCTCGACCGTGCGCCTGCAGTGGACTACGCAGCGCGATCGCGGCGGCTTCGAGCACGCCGACAATACCTTGACCCTGCAATACGTGATGAGCCTGGGAGCCCATGGTGCGCATGCCTTCTGATTTCCCCCGCGAGGACATTC
>DAIMFM010000126.1:3943-8507 GCA_036724585.1 Burkholderiaceae bacterium
GGACCCTCACCAGATCGAGGCGCGCCCGGCCCTCATCGCGGCTCTGCGTCGCGCCGACATCGCGATATGCACCGGCGCCTCGCTCGAGATCGGCTGGCTGCCGATGCTGCAGCAGCGGGCCGGCAATGCAGGCGTACGCCCCGGCGCGCCCGGCATGTTCTTCGCCGCCAGGCAGGTCGAGCTGATCGACATCCCGGCCAGGGTCGACCGGAGCATGGGCGATGTCCATGCCGAAGGCAATCCGCACCTGCATCTCGATCCCGAGCGGCTCGCCCGCGTCGCCGATGCGCTCGCCGGGCGCCTCGCGGTGATCGATCCGGCGGGCGCGGCGGCCTACGAGGCCGCCAACGCCCGCTGGCAGGCCGACTGGGCCCGGCGCATCGAGGGCTGGCGCGAACGCGCCGCGCCGCTCGCTGGGCAAGGGGTCGCCGTTCAGCACAGCAGCTTCGACTATTTCTGGCGCTGGACCGGCATCCGGTCCGTCGTCGACATCGAGCCGAAGCCGGGACTGCCGCCGACCATCGGCCACCTCCAGCAGGTGCTCGAAGAGGTGCGCGCCGAGCCGCCCTTCGCCGTGGTGCAGACGCTCTACCAGGATCCGCAGCCCGGGCAGTGGCTGGCCGAGCGGATCGATCGCCCCTTGCTCGCGCTGCCCTCGACGGTGACCTCCGACGGTCCGGCGTCCAGCCTGCACGGTCTGCTCGACGAACTCTTCGACCGGCTGTCGCAGGCCGCGGGGGAACGACCCTGATCGACGATCCGACCCTCTTCGCCGCACCCCTGGCCGCCGGCCTGCTGGCACTGGCGACCCACCTGCCGCTGGGCGTGCAGGTATTGCGCCGGGGCATCGTCTTCATCGACCTCGCGATCGCGCAGTTCGCCGCGCTCGGCGCCCTCGTCGCCGGCCATCATGCCGGCCCCGCAGCGGCGCTGGCGAGCGGTATCGGCTTCGCGCTGGCCGCGGCCGCACTGGTGGCCTGGCTCGGGGCGCGCTGGCCCCGGCAGCGCGAGGCGCTGATCGGGCTCGTGTACGTCGGCGGCGCCGCGGCTTCGGTGCTCTGGGTGAGTGCCGATCCGCACGGCGCCCAGGCGCTTGCCCGGACGCTGGCGGGCGACATCCTCTGGGTCGACTGGCCGGGCATGGCGCCGCTCGCGCTCGCTACCATGCCGGTCGCGGCGCTCGCCTGGGGCCGGCCCGGCCTGTTCGACGATGCGCGCGTCTTCTATCCCTGCTTCGCCGTCCTCGTGAGCTTCTCGGTGCCCCTGCTCGGGCTCTACCTGGTGTTCGCCACCCTGATCGTGCCCGCCCTGGCTATGGGCGCCACCGGGTCGGCGGCGCTCGGCCTCGCCGTGGGCTTCCTGGGCTTCGTCGGCGGCTTCGCGGCTTCCGCGCTCGCCGACCTGCCGAGCGGGCCAGCCGTGGTGCTCGCGCTGATCGCCAGCGCGATACTGGTGCGCCTGTTGGCGCACATCCGGCGCCCGGCGCTACACTCGGGGCGAGATGAGCACCACACGCCCCCCTCGTAGTCCGCGGCGGTCCGCTCCCCGGCCCACCGAAAGGCAGATCGCCGCCCGGCTGGCGCACGCCGAGGCCCACTGCCGCGAACGAGGCGTGCAGCTCACCGCCCAGCGCGCCGAAGTCTACGAGCTGCTGCTGCGGCGCCGGGGCAGCGCCAAGGCCTACGACCTGCAGCACGACCTGCAGCAGCGTCGCGGTCGGGTGGCGCCGACCACGATCTACCGCGCGCTCGATTTCCTCGTCGAACAGGGCCTGGTGCACCGGGTCGATGCGCTCAATCGCTTCGTGGCCTGCAGCCACGATGCGGACGATGCCGAGGGCCACCATCCGCTCTTCCTGGTGTGCGAGATCTGCGAGCGCACCACCGAACTGCACGACGATGCCGCGCTGGCCGGGCTCGCCCGCAGCCTCGATGCCGCCGGCGCCGACTTCGTCCAGTCGGCGGTCGAGGTCAAGGGCCTGTGCCGCGACTGCCGGGACTACGAGCACGAGCACGAGCACTGAGCGAGCACGGGCACTGGGGACGCGACCGCAGTCACTGCCGTGCGCGGCCGCCATACGGGCGCGCGGCCGCTATACTTCCCGGCTTCAGCAGGCAGTCCGGAGACAGCGCCTTGATTGACCGAACAGTCGACAGCCCCGAGGCTGCCGTAGCCGACATCTTCGACGGAGCCACCGTGCTGATCGGCGGCTTCGGCGGCGTGGGCGTGCCCAGCGAGCTGATCGATGCCCTGATCGCGCAGGGCGCGCGCGACCTCACCGTCGTGAACAACAACGCCGGCAACGCCGAGCATGGCGTGGCCGCGCTGCTCAAGACGAAACGGGTGCGCAAGATCATCTGCTCCTTCCCGCGCCAGGCCGATTCGTGGGTGTTCGACGGCCTGTACCGGTCGGGTGAACTGGAACTCGAACTCGTCCCGCAGGGCACCCTGGCGGAGCGGATCCGCGCCGCCGGCGCCGGCATCGGCGCCTTCTTCTGCCCGACGGCCTATGGCACGCCGCTCGCCGAAGGCAAGGAGACGCGCATGATCGACGGCCGCGGCCAGGTCCTCGAGTACGCCCTGCACGCCGATTTCGCGCTCATCAAGGCGAAGCGCGCCGATCGCTGGGGCAACCTGGTCTACAGCAAGACCGCCCGCAACTTCGGCCCGGTGATGGCGACGGCCGCCCGCTGCACGATCGCCCAGGTCGACGAGATCGTCGAACTCGGCGAACTCGATCCCGAGGCGATCGTCACCCCCGGCATCCATGTGAAGCGCGTCGTTCAGGTCGCGCCCGCCGCCGCGGCACAGGCCTCCTGAGGAAGCGACGATGAGCCATCCCCGCTGGAGCCGCGAGCAGGTCGCGGCGCGAATCGCCCACGACATTCCCGACGGCGCCTACGTCAATCTCGGCATCGGCGCCCCGACCCTGGTCGGCAACCACCTGCCCGAAGGCCCCGAGGTCGTCCTGCACAGCGAGAACGGCATCCTCGGCATGGGACCCGCGCCCAGGCCCGGGGAAGGGCATCCGGACCTCATCAATGCCGGCAAGCAACCGGTCACGCAGCTCGCCGGCGCGGCCTTCTTCCACCATGCCGACAGCTTCGCCATGATGCGCGGCGGCCATCTCGACATCTGCGTGCTCGGCGCCTTCCAGGTCGCGGCCAACGGCGACCTCGCCAACTGGTCGACCGGCGAGCCCGATGCGGTGCCGGCGGTGGGCGGGGCGATGGACCTCGCCTCGGGCGCCCGCCAGGTGTTCGTCATGATGGACCACCGCACGAAGTCGGGCGAAGCCAAGATCGTCGAGCGCTGCACCTATCCGCTGACCGGCGTGGGCTGCGTCTCGCGCATCTATACCGATCTCGCCGTCATCGATGTCACCCCCGAGGGCCTGGTCGCGCGCGACTGGGTCGAGGGCCTGTCATTCGAGGCGCTGTGCCAGGCCACCGGTGCGCCGCTGGCCAACGGCCGCGCCGGCGACCACTGAGCTGCCAGCCATGTCCGATACCGAACTCTTCGAACGGATCCTCGCCCTCGACGAGGCGCGCATCGCCGCCACCCTCGCGGGCGATGTGTCGCGCCTCGAGCCGCTCATCGGCAGCACCCTGCGCTACGTCCACAGCAGCGGCACCGACGAGGACCGCAAGCTCTACCTGCAGCGGGTGGGCGAGGGCTTCTACGACTATCGCCAGCTGGCCTCGATCGCGCGGGCGTTCCGCCGCTTCGGCGACGTGGTGCTGGTCAACGGCGATGTCGAGATCGACGTGGTCGTGCGCGAGAAGGGACGCAAGCATTTCCGCAGCCGCTACCTGCAGGCCTGGGCCCTCGAGGACGGCAGCTGGCGGATGGTGTCCTGGCAGAGCACGCCGCTGCCCGCCTAGCCGCTTCGCCACGCCGCCACGCCATGCTCGACGACACCGCGCTCGATCGCCTCTTCCGGGAGGCGCACACCGCCAATGCCTTCACCGCCCAGCCGGTCGGCGACGATGACCTGCGCCGGATCTTCGCGCTGATGCGGATGGGGCCGACCTCGGCCAACTGCCAGCCGGGGCGCTTCGTCTTCGTGCGCTCGGCGCAGGCGAAGAAGCGCCTCGAGCCGGTGCTCTCGCCCGGCAACCGGGCCAAGACCATGGCGGCGCCCGTGACGGTGATCGTCGCGCACGACCTGCGCTTCCACGAACACCTGCCGCGCGTCTTCCCGCACGACCCGGGCGCCGTCGGCTGGTTCGACGGCGACGCGAAGAAGGCGCATCGCGAGCTGACGGCGTTTCGCAACGGCACCCTGCAGGGCGCCTACTTCATCCTCGCGGCCCGCGCGCTCGGTTTCGACTGCGGCCCGATGTCGGGCTTCGACAACGCCAGGCTCGATGCCGAGTTCTTCCCCGACGGCCGCTATGCCTCGAACTTCCTGGTCAACCTGGGTCATGCCGACCCGGCCGGGATCATGCCGCGCAATCCGCGCCTGGACTTCGAGGACGCCTGCCGGATTCTCTGAGGCGCCTTCGCCCGACGCCGTTCCGGGTGCTCGTTCCGGGCCGATTCAGCCCGCGCGGCGAGCCGC
>DAIMFM010000127.1:0-8446 GCA_036724585.1 Burkholderiaceae bacterium
CGCGGGCGACGCGCCCTGCCCCTCCCGCGCCTCGTCCGACGCCTGCCCCCCGCCTTCGAGCACCGCCAGCACGGTGTCCTCCGAAACCTTGTCCCCGACCTTCACCCGCATCTCGACGATCCGGCCCGAGGCCGACGACGGTATCTCCATCGACGCCTTGTCGCTCTCGACCGTCACCAGGCTCTGCTCGACCTCCACCTCGTCGCCCGCCGAAACCATCACCTCGATGACCTCGACGTCCTCGAAGTCCCCTATGTCCGGTACCCGTACCTCGATCGCGCTCATCGGTATCGTCTCCGGCTCAGGCGATGGCCGGATCGACCTTGTCCGGGTCGATGCCGTATTTTTCGATGACCGCGGCGACCGTGTCGGCCGGCAGCGCGCCCTCGTCGACGAGCTCGCGCACCGCGGCGAGCGTCACGAAATGGCGATCGACCTCGAAGTGCCGGCGCAGGCGGTAACGGAAGTCGGAGCGACCGAAGCCGTCGGTCCCCAGCACCCGGTAGCGGCGCCCCCCGGGAATGAAGGGACGGATCTGGTCGGCGAAGAGCTTGGTGTAGTCGGTCGAGGCGACGATGGGTCCCGTGGTGTCCGCCAGCAGCCCCGTCACGTAGGGAACACGCGGCTCCTCGTCGGGATGCAGCAGGTTGTAGCGTTCGCAGGCGAGCCCGTCCCGGCGCAGCTCGGTGAAGCTCGTCGCGCTCCAGACGTCGGCCGATACCTTCCAGTCCTTGTCGAGCAGGTCGGCCGCCGCGATCACCTCGCGCAGGATGGTGCCCGAGCCCAGCAGCTGCACGCGTGGGCGCTTGCCCTTGCGCGCCCCGGCCTTGCCTTCGCCCACCGCGCCGCGCAGCCGGTACATGCCGCGGATGATGCCTTCCTCGTCACCCACGACCAGGCCCGGCTGGGCGTAGTTCTCGTTCATGACGGTGATGTAGTAGTAGACGTTCTCCTGCCGGCCGATCATCCGCTCCAGGCCGTTGTGGATGATGACCGCCAGCTCATGGGCGAAGGTGGGGTCGTAGGAGACGCAGTTCGGTATCTGGCTCGAGAGGATATGGCTGTGGCCGTCCTGGTGCTGGAGACCCTCGCCATTGAGCGTGGTGCGACCCGCCGTACCGCCGAGCAGGAAGCCGCGCGCCTGCATGTCGCCGGCCGCCCAGGCGAAGTCACCGACCCGCTGGAAGCCGAACATCGAGTAATAGATGTAGAACGGGATCATGATGCGGTTGTTCGTCGAGTACGACGTCGCCGCCGCCAGCCACGAGCAGAACGCGCCGGCCTCGTTGATTCCCTCCTGCAGGACCTGTCCCTTGGCGTCCTCCTTGTAGTACATGAGCTGGTCGCGATCGACCGGCTCGTACTTCTGCCCTTCCGGCGCGTAGATGCCGAGCTGGCGGAACATGCCCTCCATCCCGAAGGTGCGGGCCTCGTCCGGCACGATGGGAACGACCCGCTTGCCCAGTTCCTTGTCGCGCAACAGCAGGGTCAGCAGCCGCACGAAGGCCTGGGTCGTCGAGGTCTCGCGTCCTTCCGAGGTGGGCTCGAGCACCGGCTTGAAGGTCTCGAGCGGCGGGATCGTGAACTCCTCGTCCGACCGGGGCCGGCGCTGCGGCAGGTAGCCGCCCAGTGCCTGGCGCCGCTCGTGGAGGTAGCGCATCTCCGGCGAATCCTCGTCCGGCTTGTAGAACGGCAGGTCGTCGAGCTGGTCGTCGGGGATCGGGATGTTGAAGCGATCGCGGAACTCGCGCACGGCGTCGGCGGCGAGCTTCTTGACCTGGTGGGTCGGATTCTTGGCCTCGCCGGCCTGGCCCATGCCATAGCCCTTCACGGTCTTCGCGAGGATCACCGACGGGTGGTCCTTGTGATGCGTGACCTCGTGGAAGGCGGCATACACCTTGTGCGGATCGTGCCCGCCGCGGGTGAGTCGCCAGACATCCTCGTCGGTCATGCGCGACACCATCTCGAGAAGCCTGGGGTGCTTGCCGAAGAACTTCTTCCTTACGTAGGCGCCGTCGTTGGCCTTGTAGGCCTGGTATTCGCCGTCGACCGTCTCTTCCATCACGCGCTGGAGGATGCCTTCGGTATCGAGGGCGAGGAGCGGATCCCAGTACGAGCCCCAGATCAGCTTGATGACGTTCCAGCCGGAACCCCGGAAGTCGGCCTCCAGCTCCTGGATGATCTTGCCGTTGCCGCGGACCGGCCCGTCGAGGCGCTGCAGGTTGCAGTTGACGACGAAGATCAGGTTGTCGAGCTTCTCGCGCGAGGCGAGGCTGATCGCGCCGAGGGAGTCCGGTTCGTCCATCTCGCCGTCGCCGCAGAAGACCCAGACCTTGCGGTTGGATGTGTCGGCGATGCCGCGCGCGTGCAGGTACTTGAGGAAGCGCGCCTGGTAGATCGCCATCAGCGGGCCCAGGCCCATGGATACCGTCGGGAACTGCCAGAACTCCGGCATCAGCTTGGGATGCGGATAGGAAGGCAGCCCCTTGCCCTCGCACTCCTGGCGGAAGTTCTCGAGCTGCTCCTCGGTCAGGCGTCCCTCGAGGTAGGCGCGCCCGTACAGGCCCGGCGCCGAGTGCCCCTGGAAGTAGACGAGGTCGCCGCCATGGCCCTCGTGGGGCGCATGCCAGAAGTGGTTCATCCCGGTGCCGATCATCGTGGCCAGCGAGGCGAAGGAGGCGAGGTGGCCCCCCAGCGAACCGCCGTCGGGCGTCTCGTGGCGATTGGCACGAACCACCATCGCCATGGCGTTCCAGCGGATGAACGAGCGGATCCTTTCCTCGTACTCGGCGTTGCCCGGGCTGCGCTCCTCGAGATGGACCGGGATCGTATTGACGTAGGCGGTATTGGCCGAGAACGGCAGGTAGGCGCCGTTGCGCCGGGCCTTGTCGACGAGCCGCTCGAGCAGGTGATGGGCGCGTTCGGGCCCCTCCCGGTCGATCACCGCCTCGAGGGCATCGAGCCATTCCTTGGTTTCGACCGGATCGATGTCGTCGGGGTGGTGTTGTTCCGGGGTATCGTGCGGCACGGCGGACATGGCGTCTCCTCGCTTGTGGCGGGCCGGCGCTCACCAACGCCGCGGCCAGGACCAATGCCGTGTCGTCGGGTCGACGCGTGTTTCCAGTCAGGCTCTGTTCCGGACCATTCTATGAACCGGTCCGGGCAAAGACAACAAAGATTTTCGAATCACAGGATTACATTTCGTATCATGATACGCACGGGAGCGGCAAGCGACTCGCCGGCCCAGACAGGGTCCGGGGTCAGACCATAAGAGCGCGACGCGACGCGACGCGGCGGGGCGACATCCCGCGATCCAGCTTGCGGCCCGTTCAACGGGGCCGCTATAATCCTCGTTTCCCTCGGGCGGCTGTGGCTCAGTTGGATAGAGTACCTGGCTACGAACCAGGGGGTCGTGGGTTCGAATCCTGCCAGCCGCGCCAATAACAAGAAAAAGTCAACAGGGAAAAGACGAACAGGAAGGACGGAGAAGCTCGAACAGAGAACGCTCGAACCCTCAGGGGGCCTCGGGCCCCTCGGACGCTCCACGCCTTCCTGATTGCCTTCCTCCTGTCTGGGTGCCAGCCGTTCATGCGCGCTGCCCCAGCCAGGTTGCCGGCGGGGCACCGAGGTGGCGCTTGAAGGCCCTGCTGAAGGCGGCTTCCGATTCGTAGCCGATCGCCTCGCCGACCGCAGCGATGCTGTCGCCTTCCTGCAGGCGGCGGGCGGCCAGCAGGAGCCGCCAGCGGGTCAGGTACTGCATCGGCGGACATCCCATCGAGGCGGTGAACCGCGACGCGAGCAGCGAGCGCGAGACGGCCACCTCGCGGGCCAGGTCATCGACGCTCCATTCGCGCAGCGGCGCTTCGTGCAGCCGCGCCAGGGCATCGCCCACCACCGGGTCCTTGAGCGCGGCGAGCGCGCGCGACGAGTTCGCCTGGTCGCTTGCCATCTGCTGGCGCAACGCTTCGACGAAGAAGGTCTCCGTCAGGCGCGAGAGCACGCAGCCATAGCCGGGCTTCTCGTCGCGCGCCTCCTCGACCATCAGGCGCTGCACCGGCAGCAGCGACGACACCAGGCCTTCGCTCCGCCGGACGTGGACCATCGGCGGCAGGCTGGCCAGGAAGGGGCTGAGCTGCGCCTCGGCGCAATGCAGGAATCCGCAGAGCACCAGCGTCAGCCGGCCGTCGCCACCGTGGACGAGGTATGGCGCCTTTCGCCATGGCGGCATGGGCAGCAGATCGACGATCGGCACCGCGTCGCCGCCCCGCTCGTCGGCGATCTCGTGCGGGTCGCCCTGCGCCATCAGGATCGCATCGCCTGCCTCCAGGCGCACCGGCGCTTCATCGATCCTGTTCACCAGGCAGGTGCCCTCGATCACGATATGGAAGATCACCAGCCGGCGCGCCCCCGGCACCAGCAGCGGGGCGAACACCTGCGACGGGGGGCAGGCGACGCACCAGGGCGCCCGGTACTCGGCGAAGAACAGGAACGACCCCTGCAGGCGTACGTTGCGCAGGACATCCGACAACACGTCCATGGCGATTCTCCTCCGCGCCCTGGGGTTTCGGGCAATACATTCGGGGTCCATGACATTGACCCGATCCCGCTGGCGATGGGAATTTGTGCCTGCGCCCTCCCCGGGCGCACCGACCCCAAAGGAGGACCATATGCGCAGATTCGTCATCGAACGGGAAATCCCCGATGCCAGCAAGATTGTTGGCGCCGACCTGTGCGCAGCCGCGGCGAAATCGAACCAGGCCCTGGCCTCGCTGGCGCCCCATGTCCAGTGGGTGCACTCGTACGTGGCCGACGATCGTCTCTTCTGCGTCTACCTCGCCGACGAGGAACAGGACGTGCACAAGCATGCGCAGATCAGCGGCTTTCCCGCCCACCGCGTCGTCGAGATCCGGCGCGTCATCGACCCGCTGACCGCCAACCCCGAGTGAAGGCGACCGCCCGCCCGCGGCGGCGCGCGCCCGCGCGCTGTCGCGCGGGCGCCTCGAATCGCGCGATCGTGCTCATGCGGCCTGCTCTTCCGACATACTAGGCATTCCGCCACATCCGCACGGCGCCGGCACCCGGAGGCTTCGCCGGCCAGGCGCCCGCAGCCGCGCAACATGCCCCGTCCCGCGAACTCGCAGACCCTTCAGCAACGCTTCTTCCTGCTCCTGCTGGCCCTGGTGACCATTGCGTTCATCGCGGTGCTCTACCCGTTCTTCGGGGCGGTCTTCTGGGCCACGATCCTCGCCGTGCTGTTCACGCCGCTGCAGCGGCTGATCCTGCGCCGCATGCCCACAAGGCGCAACCTGGCCGCGCTGGTCACGCTCGCGATGATCATGTTCCTGGTGATCCTGCCGCTCTCGGTGATCCTGGGATCCCTGGTGCGCCAGGCAACGGCCGTCTACGGCCGCATCACGTCCGGCGAGATCGACTTCGGGATCTACCTCCAGCAGATCCTCACGCTCGTGCCCGCCTGGGCCCACGCCCGGCTGGCCGAGCTCGGCCTGCTCGACGTGGAAGGTGTCCAGCAACGCCTGCGCGAGGGCATGGCCCAGATCGGCCAGGCCCTCGCGCCTCAGGCGATCAACATCGGCCAGAACACCTTGCAGTTCTTCATCAGCGTCGGGGTGATGCTCTATCTCCTGTTCTTCCTGCTGCGCGACGGGCCCTCGCTCGCGGGACGGATCAGCCGTGCGATTCCCCTCGCCGACGAGCAGAAGCACCATCTGCTGCGCAAGTTCGTCACCGTCATCAAGGCGACGGTCAAGGGCAACGTCGTCGTGGCCATGACCCAGGGTGCGCTGGGCGGCATCATCCTCTGGCTGCTGGGCATCCAGGGCGTACTGCTGTGGTCGGTGGTCATGGCCTTCCTGTCGCTGCTGCCCGCGGTGGGCGCGGGCCTGATCTGGGGTCCGATCGCGCTCTACTTCCTCGCCACGGGGGCCGTCTGGCAGGGCCTGATCCTCATCGCCTACGGCATCTTCGTGATCGGCCTCGTCGACAACGTGCTGCGTCCGATCCTGGTCGGCAAGGACACGAAGCTGCCGGACTACGTCGTGCTGATCACGACCATCGGCGGCCTCACCCTCTTCGGCCTCAACGGTTTCATCATCGGCCCGCTGATCGCGGCGCTGTTCGTCGCCGCCTGGGACCTGTTCGTCTCGCCCGAGAGGGTGCGCGTCGAGGCGGTGCTCGAGGCGGAGCTCGAGGCCGGCGAGGACGTTGCGGCGAACCCCGCTTCCGAGGCCTGACCGGCGCCCGGCGGCGGCCGTCCGGCGGCGGGCGACGGCGCCGGGGCAGCCCGCGGCTTAAAATCCACCCATGGCCAGACTCCTCTCGTTTCGTCCGGTTGGCGCGTCGATCGCGGGACTGATCGTCATCCTCGCCATGGGCCTCATGGCCACGGCGGCGCTCGCCGACGAATCCTTCCTGCCCGGCAAGACCCGCGTCCCGGACGACGCGCTGCCCGTGGCACCCCTCGCCACGCCGGGCAAGGTCGGCGTCCCGGCCCCCTCGCTCCCGGCGGACCCCTACGAGCGCGTGCGACTGTACGCGGGCGAGCCGGCCCTGCTCTGGATCGACAAGGGCCTGATGCCCGCCGCCCATGCCTGGGTGATGGCCGGCCTGCTCGACGATGCCGCCAGCGATGGCCTCGACCGGGACGACTACGCGCTCGGCGAGATCGCGCGTCGCTTCGAGGACCTCGCCGCCGCGCCGGCGGCCTCGATCGAGGATCCGCGCCTGCTCGCCGCCGATCGACTGCTGACCGATGCGACCTTGCGCTTCCTGCGCCACCTGCATCTCGGGCGCATCGATCCCGCGCGCGCCCATCGGGACGTCAAGCTGCCGGTGCGCAGCTTCGATGCGGAGGCCCTGCTCGCCGATGCCCTGCGTCACCGGACCGTGTCGCAGCTGCGCGACCGGGCGGCACCGCCGACGCCGATGTACGGCCGGCTGCGCAAGGCCCTTGCGGACTATCGCTCGATCGCGGCCAGCCCCGTCCCGCTGCCCGAGGTCGCGCCCCTGCCCCCGCAGGGCAAGGTGCTGCCCGGGGAGCACTGGGAGGGCGTCAGCGGCCTGAGCCAGCTGCTCCAGGCACTGGGCGACTACCGCGGCCAGGTGCTCGTGACCGACGTCTACGAGCCCGAACTGGTCGAGGCGGTCCGCAGCTTCCAGCATCGCCATGGCCTGGACGTGGATGGCGTCATCGGCAGGCAGACGCATGCCGAACTGTCCGTGCCCATCGGCGAGCGCATCGCCCAGATCGAGCTCGCGCTCGAACGATTCCGCTGGCTGCCCGAGATCCACGCCGATACCTTCGTCGCGATCAACATCCCGGCGTTCCGGCTCTGGGCCTTCGACCACAGCGGCGGCGACGAGCCCGACGTCTGGGAGACCCGGATCGTGGTCGGCAACGCCGGCACGGGCCGCACCCCGATCTTCGTCGATCGCATGCGCTGGATCGAGTTCAATCCGTACTGGCACGTCCCGCGCTCGATCACGCGTCGCGAGTTGCTGCCGAAACTGTACGAGGATCCCGGCTACCTCGAACGCCAGTCGATGCAGATCCTCGACAAGGCCGGCCTGGATGCCGGCCCGGCCACGCCCGAGACACTGGCCGGCCTGGAGGACGGTACCTACCGCATCCGCCAGGCTCCCGGCGAGACGAACGCGCTCGGCAGGGTGAAGTTCGTGATGCCCAACGACATGGCCATCTACCTCCACGACACGCCCAGCCGAGGACTGTTCGGTCGCGCCCGGCGCGCCTTCAGCCACGGCTGCATCCGGGTGGAAGCGCCGGAGACGCTGGCGCAGCGCCTGCTCGACAACACCGGCAAATGGTCCGGCGACGCGATCAGGAAGGCGATCGATTCCGGTGAAAGGACCATCGCGGGACTGCGCCAGCCGATCCCCGTGGTGATCTTCTACGTCACCACGATGGTGGAGTCGGACGGGTCGGTGCGTTTCTATCCCGACGTCTATGGCTACGACCGGGATGCGCTGGCGAGCCTGCGCTCGGTACGCCAGCTCGCTGCCCGCGAAGCCGGCTGATCACCCCGAAGCGGGTATCGGCCCGCCGCGACGCGCGGGCGGCCGGGGCGCGCCGGTCGTTCCCCGGCTGCCTGCCTACCAGGTGCGGAAGCGCCCGGTGTCGATGTGGACGAACTGCGACTTCCGGTAGTAGCCGACACCGCCCATCTTCAGGTCGATAGCCGCATCGCGCACGTCGGTGAGCGCCACGCCCGGAATCCGGATGTCGACCGCCATGCCGTCCATGTGCTTGCTGCGCTTCGCCACCCCGCCGCCGCCGCGCCGACGCAACATGGCGTTGGTGGCAGGCGAACGAAAGCCCGAGATGATGTCGATGCGCCGGTCCGTGTCGAGCTCGCGGCGAAGGCGCGACAGCATCAACACGAGGGCCGGGTCGATGCCGCCGACATCGCCG
>DAIMFM010000128.1:0-2037 GCA_036724585.1 Burkholderiaceae bacterium
GGGATTCCGAGAGCTCCTTGTAGGGGCCCCAGCACACGTCATGCGCATCGAAGGCGGCCTTCAGCTCGGCGTAGGGCAGCCGGCTGGTGGCGGCCTCGACGATCGGGTCGATCTCGGCCCGGTGCTCGAAGCGCGTGCCCTCGTCGCGCGCGAAGCTGGTGCCGAGCTGGGCCTCGAGCTCGGCGATCGGCCGCGCGATGTCGAGCGCGGTGACCAGGCTGCGCCACTGCTTGGGCGTGATCGCGACGATCATGACGCGCTCGCCGGTGGCGCAGCCGAAGTCGCGGCCGAAGGCGCCGAACACGCTGTTGCCGATGCGCGGGCGGTCCTCGCCGGTGGTGGCCACCTCGGCGATCTGGCCCAGCATGCCGAGCGTGGAGAAGGCGACCGAGGACAGCGGCAGCGCGATCTCCTGCCCTTCGCCGGTGGCGCGCCGATGGCGCTCGGCGGCCAGCAGGTGGAAGGCACAGAGCGCCCCGGTGGCGATGTCCCAGGCCGGCAGGACGTGGTTGAGCGGGCCCTCGTGGTCGGCGGGACCGGTGTTGTACGGATAGCCGGCGACCGCGTTGATCGTGTAGTCGAGCCCGGTGGTGCCGTCTGCCCAGCCCTGGACCCGCACCGTGATCAGGTCGGGGCGGCGCTCGGCCAGCTTGTCGTGCGCGAGGAAGCCACCCCGCGGGAAGTTGGTGACGAACAGGCCGCCGTTCTCGCCGGGCGCCGTCACCAGGGCGGCGACGAGCTCGCGGCCCTCCGGCCGGCCGAGGTCGATCGCGATCGATTTCTTGCCCTTCTGCAGGCCCTCCCAGTAGAGGCTCGGTCCTCCGTCGGGCACCCGCGGCCAGCGGTTGAAGTCGGGGCCGCCGCCGATGGGATCGAAGCGGATGACCTCCGCCCCCATCTGGGCGAGGTGGAGGGCGCACGATGGCGCGGCGACGAAGGAGGCGCCTTCGATGACGCGCATGCCCTTGAGAAGTGGATACATGGAAGTCCTGTTGCTGGCTGCCCGACGGGCCCTGTGGATCGCTGTTACCGGGAATTATCCGACATGGTCATTGTCGGGCAAATCGCCGGGTACGTCGTTCGCTGGGACGGCGGGGGCTTGAAATTCGTGGAAACGCCCCCATGTACAGGTTGACGGCGTACAGCCGGAACCGAAAGAAACTGGACATTCGCAAGGAGGAATTCATATGCCACGACTATCACTGTATGACCCATTCGCCGATGTATTCCCGGAGCTCTTCCGGGGCATGCTGGCGCCCGTCTCGAGCGAGAACGGCAAGGCGCTCGAGATCCGCATCGACGTGACCGAGACCGACAAGGAGTACAAGGTCGCCGCCGAGCTGCCGGGCGTCAAGAAAGACGACATCAACGTCCAGATCGATGGCAACCGTGTCGCGATCTCGGCCGAGGTGAGCAAGGAGAAGGAAGCCCGCGACGGCGAGCGGGTGCTGCGCCGCGAGCGCTATCGCGGCACGGTCTCGCGCAGCTTCGCGCTGGCCAGCGAGGTCGACGAAGGGCGCGCCAGCGCTGCCTACGAGGATGGGGTCCTGAACCTGACCCTGCCGAAGAAGGCGGCTGCCGCAGCCAAGAAGCTGACGATCAACTGACGTTCGATCGTCCACGAGAAAGGCCCCGCATGTGCGGGGCCTTTTTTCGTCCGGTGCGCGGCTGTCAGCGCACGGCCGCCGTTCTCAGCCGAAGTCGCCCACGCCATCACGGCACATGGCCGCGATGCGATTGCGCAGGGCACGGATGCGATCGAGTTCGACCGGGCTGGGCCCTTCCGGATCGCGCCGGTCGCGATCGGCGAGGATGAAGCCCATCGGGCGCTCGTCGATGCGCACGGGCAGGACCAGGAAGCTGCGCGTGTCCGGAAACGCCGCCGCGAACCAGGCGGGCAGGCGCTCGCGCACCTTGGGCGCCGACGTGTCCCCGATGTGGAGGTCGACCCCTCGATCGAGCGCCGCATGGAGCAGGCTCGCTGCCTGGGTGCCCATGCCGACGGTGTCGCGCAAACGCTCGATGTCGGCGCCGATC
>DAIMFM010000128.1:2086-8254 GCA_036724585.1 Burkholderiaceae bacterium
GGGCGGAAGGTGCCGGTGCTGTCGTCGCGTCCGAAATACGTCACGCGGGTATAGCCCATGCTGCGGTGGATGCCGGCCAGCACGATCGACAGCGCCGGCATGAAGCCGGCCGAACGCTCGCCGACCAGGGTGTCGAGCGCAGCGAGCGCGGCGGCGAGGACCGCCGGCGGGCTACGCCTGCCGCCACCGATGGCATCGAGCAGGGCCAGCGCATCGTCGGGCGAGCCGGAGTCGGCTAGCGTCCGCTCGAGTTCCTCGGCGGGCGGGCGCGGGGCGGGCAGCGCGACCCGGGTCTCCCCGTCGAGGTGGGCGGCCAGCAGGCGGGTCCCGGACGGCGCGCCGGGCGGCGTCGCGCCGATGCGCTCGATGCGGCGCAACTCCACGGTGGTCGCCTAAAAAAGCGACTGCATGCGGCGCGAGTCGATGTCGATCGCGCGGCCGAACCTGCGCTCGACCTCGGCGAGCCGCCGCTGGCGCTCCGCCGGCCCCGGCAGCAGCAGCGCGTCGGTCATGTCGGTCGCGCAAGCGATGGACAGTGGCAGCCAGTCGCCCGCGATCTCGGGCTCGCGCGGACGCAGCGCGGTCGCGGCGCGTAGCAGCCGGGCCAGGCGCGCCGGCATCCGCCACGCAAGGAGCGCTTCATGGGTGAGCTCGCCGAAGCCGATGCCGATGGTCCGGCGCGCGGCGGCCGATGCGTCGATCCCGTGGTCCTCGACCGTCCGGTCGATCGCCACCAGGGCCTGGGGCGCATGGATCGCCGCGAGGATCCGTCCCGCGCAGCCGAGCAGGGTGGCGATGGCGCCTTCCTCGGCGACCGCGGCGTGGCGGGCATCGAGGAGGCGACGCGCCAGGGTGGCGGCGACGTTGGCCTGGGCGTACTCGGCACGTACCAGCTGCTGGTGGTCGCGGTCGGGAATCGACTCGTCGATCCGCGGCAGCGACAGCGCGATCTCGCGGGCCTGGTCGTAGCCGAGCAGCATGACCGCCCGCGTCACCGACACCACGGCATCGCCGCTGCGGGTGAGGTAGGCGGACGAGTTCGCCGCCCGCAACAGCCGCAACAGCATCGCCGGGTCGAAGAGCGCGAGTTCCGCGATGCGCCCCACGTCCACCTGGGCCGACAGGGCGCTCGACGCGATGGTGGGCCCCAGTTCGCCGAGCGATGGCGGTTCGATGCCGTCGGCGAGCGCCCGGCGGATCCGGGCGAGCGGGCTGCGGGCGCGCATGCGGGCGGCACGCGCGTCGGCGCGTGCGCCGGCGTCCATGGCGAGGTCCTGCGCCGGGCTCTCCATCGATGGCTGGTCGCCGGCTCAGGCGGCCGCGCTGCGACCGCAGCGCTCGGGGCGCCAGATTCGTTCGGTCGATGCGGGGAACTTCGCGAGCCGGTCCGCGGGTCGCCGCGGACGGCGCACGAGCTCGCCGCCGCAGTTCGGGCAACGCCCGTTCATGGTCGCGGCGCAGTCGGCGCAGAAGGTGCATTCGAAGCTGCAGATCCGCGCATCCTCGCTTTCGGGCGGGAGGTCGCGGTCGCAGCACTCGCAGCCCGGGCGCAGGGCAAGCATGTGGTTTCTCCTGGATGGCGGGCCGGATCGGCGTACCGGGCTCCATGATCGCCGCGAGGCCCGTGCTTGCCAAGTATCGCGCTCGTCGGTCCGCCCGGCGGTGCCCGGCAGCGGCCCGGCCGGCATCCCGGGGGCGTCAGGCCTTGCGGCGCCGGCGGGCCGGGGGCGGCAGGGCCGGGTCGTAGTTGCGTAAGGCGTCGAGCAGGGCCAGGCCGGCCGCCGGCAGGCTGGCGATGTCGCGTACCAGGGCATAGCGTTCGCGCACCCGCCAGGCGTCGGCCAGCTCGACCAGGGCGATGCCGAGGCTCGCCTGGTTGCGGCGGGCCGCCGATTCGGGCACCACGCCGACCCCCACGCCGGTGGCGACGATGCGGCACACGGCATCGAAGCTGTTGACCCGCACGCGGACATGCATGGGCTTGCCGAGGGACTCGCTTACCTCGGTGAGGAAGGTCTGCAGCGTGCTGCCGGCATACATGCCGATCAGGTCCTCGTCGAGCACCTCGGCGAACTCGACCCGCTTGCGCCGGGCGAAGCGGTGGCCGGCCGCGGTGGTCAGCACCAGCTGGTCGGTGCTGAAGTGCACCGCCTCCAGCCCGAGGGTGTCGACCCGGCTCGAGACGATGCCGATGTCGGCGCGGCCCTCGAGCACGCCACGGGCGATGTCGGCGTTGGGCTTCTCCTGCAGCTCGACGTTGATGCGCGGATTGCCGGCGAGCACCCGGGGCAGGATCGCCGGCAGGATGTCGGAGACCGCGGTGGTGTTGGCGAAGATCCTCAGGTCGCCGCGCAGGCCGCCGCCGTACTCCTGGAGGTCGGAGCGAAGGTTCTCGACCTGCCGAAGGATGGCGCGGGCGTGGTGCAGGAAGGCCTCGCCGGGCGGCGTGAGCCGCACGCCGCGCGGTTCGCGCAGCAGCAGGGGGAGCCCCGCCTGCTCCTCGAGGCCGCGGATGCGGGCGCTCGCGGCCGCGAGCGAGATGTGCTGGCGCACGGCCGCCCGGGTGAGCTTGCGCTCCTCGGCGACGGCGACGAACAGCCGCAGGTCGGACAGGTCGAACTGCATGGCCGATCATAACGGCTCCGCGGCCGGTTTCGCAAAAACCGAAGGGTCGGTACCGAATTCAATGATTGTGCGCAGGGGCTTGCGGCGCGACGATGCGACCACCCCGCATGCTTGCCGGGGCGGCCCGGCTACGATAGCCACTTCGCGAGAACGCGCCTGCGCGCCCGACAGAGACACCGAGATGATCCACCAGAGCCCCGACCGCTTCCAGGAAATGCGCGACGCGCTGCGCGACCTGTGTGCCCAGTTTCCCGACGAGTACCACCGCCAGGTGGACGCCGACCGTGCCTATCCCGAGGAATTCGTCGATGCGCTGACCAAGGCGGGCTGGCTGGCCGCCCTGATCCCGACCGAGTACGGCGGCTCGGGCCTGGGCCTGGCCGAGGCATCGGTGATCATGGAGGAGATCAACCGCGCCGGCGGCAACGCCGGGGCCTGCCACGGCCAGATGTACAACATGGGCACCCTGCTGCGCCATGGCTCCGAGGAGCAGAAGAAGCTGTTCCTGCCCAAGATCGCATCGGGGGAGTGGCGGCTGCAGTCGATGGGCGTCACCGAGCCCACCACCGGCACCGACACCACCAAGATCAAGACGGTCGCGGTCAGGAAGGGCGACCGCTACGTGGTCAACGGCCAGAAGGTCTGGATCTCCCGGATCCAGCATTCCGAGTGGATGATCCTGCTCGCACGCACCACGCCCGTCGACCAGGTCAAGCGCAAGTCCGAAGGCATGTCGATATTCCTCGTGGACCTGCGCAAGGCCGAGCAATCGGGCATGACGGTGCGCCCGATCCGCAACATGGTCAACCACGAGACCAACGAGCTCTTCTTCGAGGACCTCGAGATCCCGGCCGAGAACCTGATCGGCAAGGAAGGCATGGGCTTTCGCTACATCCTGGACGGGCTCAATGCCGAGCGCACCCTGATCGCGGCCGAGTGCATCGGCGACGGCTACTGGTTCATGGACCGCATGACGCAGTATGCGAAGGACCGCGTCGTGTTCGGCCGCCCCATCGGGCAGAACCAGGGGGTCGCCTTCCCCATCGCCGAGTCCTACATCGAGATCGAGGCGGCCAACCTGATGCGCTTTCGCGCCTGCGAGCTCTTCGATGCGCACAAGCCCTGCGGGGCCGAGGCCAACATGGCGAAGTACCTTGCCGCCAAGGCGTCCTTCGAGGCGGCCAACGTCTGCCTGCAGACGCACGGCGGCTTCGGCTTCGCGCACGAGTACGACGTCGAGCGCAAGTTCCGCGAGACGCGCCTCTACCAGGTGGCGCCGATCTCGACCAACCTGATCTACAGCTACATCGCGGAGCACGTCCTCGGGCTGCCCCGCTCGTTCTGAGGCACCAGACCAGATGACCAGACCCCTCGACGGCATCACCGTCATCGCGCTCGAGCACGCCATCGCGGCGCCCTTCTGCACTCGCCAGCTCGCCGACCTCGGGGCCCGGGTCATCAAGGTCGAGCGGCCGAAGGTGGGCGACTTCGCCCGCAACTACGATCACCGGGTGCGCGGCGAGCTCTGCTCGCACTTCGCCTGGACCAACCGCTCCAAGGAGAGCCTCACGCTCGACCTCAAGCAGCCCGAGGCACGCGAGGTGCTGCTGCGCCTGCTCGACCAGGCCGACGTGCTGGTGCAGAACCTCGCGCCCGGGGCCGCCGCCCGCATGGGCTTCGACCATGCCAGCCTCTCGGCCCGCAACCCGCGGCTGATCGTGTGCGACATCTCGGGCTACGGCGACGACGGGCCCTATCGCGACCAGAAGGCCTACGACCTCCTGATCCAGAGCGAGGCCGGCATGCTCTCGGTCACCGGCACGCCCGGGGATCCGTGCAAGACCGGCAACTCCATCGCCGACATCGCCGCCGGCATGTACGCCTTCACCAGCGTGATGGCGGCGCTGCTGCTGCGCGGCCGTACCGGCGTGGGCAGCCGGATCGACGTGTCGATGCTCGAGGCCCTGACCGAGTGGATGGGCTTTCCGCTGTACTACGCCTTCGACGGTGCCGAGCCGCCGGCGCGCACCGGCGCCTCGCATGCGAGCATCTATCCCTATGGGCCGTTCAAGGCCGGTGACGGCGGCGTGGTGATGCTCGGGCTGCAGAACGAGCGCGAATGGAAGGTGTTCTGCGCCGAGGTGCTCGGCGACCCGGCCCTGGCCGACGATTCCCGTTTCGCGACCAACACCCTGCGCCACGAGAACCGCGAGGCCCTGCGTGGCATGATCGAGGAGGCCTTTGCCGCCTTCGATTCGGCGCAGGTGCTGGAGCGCCTCGACAAGGTCGGCATCGCGCGTGCGAGGATGAACACCATGGCCGACCTCTGGGCGCATCCCCAGCTGGCCGCGCGGGCGGCCTGGGCGCAGGTCGGATCGCCCGTGGGAACGATCCCGGCCCTGCGCCCGCCGGGGCGCAGCAATGCCTTCGACGCGCGCATGGACCCGATTCCGACGCTGGGCGAACATACCGATGCAATCCTCGGCGAGCTCGGCGTGTCGAAGACGGACATCGACCGGATGCGCCAGGCCGCCGCCATCTAGCAAGGAAACTCCCGAATGATCGCCCGCTCCTACCTCTTCGTTCCCGCCGACCGGCCCGACCGATTCCCGAAGGCCCTGGCCGCCGGCGCCGATGTCGTCATCATCGACCTCGAGGACGCGGTCGCCCCCACGGCCAAGTCGGCGGCGCGCGATGCACTGTCCAACTGGTTCGTCAGCTGCCCCGATGCCGCCGCGCAGGCGGGCGTGCCCATCATGCTGCGGATCAACGGCGCGGACACCCGGTGGTTCCATGACGACGTCGCGCTCGCCGCCGACCATGCGGTCACGGCCGTGATGCTGCCCAAGGCGGCCGAGATCGAGCCGCTGCGCGAGGTCATCACGCGCACCCATGCGCGCCGGGTCCTGCCCCTGGTCGAGACCGCCGGCGGCATCGCCGCGGCGCGCAAGCTCGCCCGGCAGCCGGGAGTCTTCCGGCTGGTGCTGGGCACCGTCGACCTCCAGCTCGACCTCGACATCGAGGGCGACGGCGACGAGCTCCTGGCGTTTCGCAGCGAACTCGTGCTGGCCTCGCGGCTGGCCGGCATCGTGGCGCCGGCCGACGGCATCGAGATCGCGATCGACGATACCGAAGCGCTCGACGCCGCCACGCGCCGGGCCCGGCGCCTGGGCTTCGGGGCCAAGCTGTGCATCCACCCGCGCCAGGTACCCACGGTCAACGCCGCCTTCTCGCCCACCCCCGAAGCCCTCGACTGGGCGCAGCGCGTCGTCGATGCGGCCGCGAAGGCCGGCGGCGCGGCGGTCGCGGTCGATGGCAAGATGGTGGACGTGCCGGTCCTCGAGCGGGCGCGACGCGTGCTGGCCGCGGCGCACCGCTGAACCGGCCCGAGCTTCCCAGGAGCCCTCCATGAGCACCCCCACGATCGACCTCGATCACCTGCGCGGCTGGGTGGGCCGTTCGCAGTCCGATTCCGACCCGGCGCTGGCGCGCCATGCGCGCCTGATGGCCGCGACCATCGACCGCCCCGGTCCCGCACTCGCC
>DAIMFM010000129.1:0-4763 GCA_036724585.1 Burkholderiaceae bacterium
CTGATTACGCTGGAAGGGCTGGCCGGTGCGGGCAAGAGCACGCACCTCGAGTGGTACGCCGATCGCCTGCGCAAGGCGGGCAGGGAGGTCCTGCTTACCCGCGAACCCGGCGGGACCGAGCTCGCCGAGGCCTTGCGCGCCATGCTGCTGGGCCAGGCCATGGATGCGCAGACCGAGCTGCTGCTCATGTTCGCGGCTCGCCAGGACCATCTCGAGCGCAGGATACGGCCGGCACTCGCCGGCGGCAGCTGGGTCGTATGCGACCGCTTCACCGATTCGACGCTCGCCTACCAGGGTGCGGGCCGCAAGGGCCCGGTCGAGCGGATCCGGGCGCTGGCCGACTGGGTCCACGGCGACCTGTGGCCCGACCGGACCTATCTCTTCGACCTGCCCGCCGAGGAGGCGCTGCGGCGCCGGGCGCGGGCGCGACCGGCCGATCGCTTCGAAGCGGAGGACCTGTCCTTCTTCGAGCGGGTGCGCGCGGGCTACCAGGCGCAGGCGCAGGCGGAGCCGGGGCGCTTCCTCGTGATCGATGCTGGCCAGGATATTGATCGGATTCGGTCGGTTTTGGCAGCTGATTGCGACATATTGAGATGAAATATCCCTGGCACGAGGCGGAACTGCGACGACTGCTCGCCTCGCGCTCCGCGATGCACCACGCGCTGCTCATCGAGGGGCAGCCCCATATCGGCAAGCAGGACTTCGCGCTCGCGGTGGCCGCGGCGCTCCTGTGCGAGGCGCCGGACGACGGCGGCCAGGCCTGCGGCGCCTGCCTCGCCTGCGGCTGGTTCCGGGAGGGAAGCCACCCGGACTTCCGCTGGGTGCGCCCCGAGGCGAACGATCCCGGGTTCGAGGCCCGCAAGGACCGCAAGCCCAGTCGCCAGATCCGGGTCGAACAGGTCCGTGCGATTGCCGGTTTCGTCAACATCGGCGCCCATCGCGCCGGGCGCAAGGTCATCCTGGTCGAGCCCGCCGAGGCGATGAACGCCGTGTCGGCCAACGCCCTGCTCAAGACGCTCGAGGAGCCGGCCGGCGATACCGTCTTCCTGCTGGTCTGCGGGCGCCCGGATGCCTTGCCGGCCACGGTCCGTTCACGCTGCCGCCGGCACGTGCTGGCGACGCCGCCCGCCGGCGCGGCCGCACAGTGGCTGGCAGCGCAGTCGGGCATCGACGCCGGGGAGGCGGCCGACTGGATCGCCGCCGCCGGCGGGGCGCCGCTGCACGCGCTGCGACTCGCCGAACCCACCGGAGCCACCGCCCATCGGGCCGTGCTGGAAACGCTTTCGGGCATTCCCGATATTGCGATCGTGGATGCGGCCGCGAGCCTGCACCAGTTCGATGCCGAATCCTGGATCCCCGTGGTCCGGGCCTGGATCAGCGACCTGGCGCGAGTGAGCGGCGGGGCTCCACCACGCTTCCTGCCGGGCGAACGGGCCCGACTGGAAGCAGTGGCGACGAGAACCAGCCTCGATCGTGTGCTCCGCCTGGAGGCGGACATCGCCGCGACTGTCGTCGCAACCGAACAATCGCTGAACCAGCGGCTGCTCGCCGAAGGGATCCTGCTTCGCTGCTGCGAAGCCTTCGAGTCCTGACGACGGAGGAGCCGAGGAAACGGAAACCAGGCGACCGGCAGGGCCGGCGCCAGCCAGCAAGCCGAGGACATCGATGAGCGAGCAGGCCAGCGAAATCTCACGTCCCCTGGACTCGAGGCCCGTGGAGTCACGGCCCATGGATGTCCGCGAGGATGCCCGCGATGCCGCCCCGGCGACGTCGCGCCCCGGCGTCATCCAGCTCTCGATCAAGGAGAAGACGGCCCTCTACGCGGCCTACATGCCCTTCATCGCGGGAGGTGGCCTGTTCGTTCCGATGATTTGTAATGTGAGGGTGTGCTACGAGATCTACATCATCCTCTCGCTGATGGACGATCCCGCCAAGATCCCGATCACGGGCAAGATCGTCTGGATCACGCCGGCCGGCACGCCCGGCCGCCAGCAGGGCATCGGCATCCAGTTCAGCAACGACGACGCGGGCAGCCAGGCGCGCGCGAAGATCGAGAACCAGATCGGCGGCGCGCTCAAGTCGGTGCGCCAGACGCACACCATCTAGGGGGAACGGGCCGGCCGGCCGAAGAGGCGACCGGCCGCCGGCCAGGCGGCCTCGCGGCCCGCGTCCGGCCGGGACGGCCCCGGCGCTACAATCGACGGACCGACCTTGCCCGCATGCGCGTTGCAGCGGTGTCCGCCCGCGCCCGCCCGCCGATGTTCATCGATTCCCACTGCCACCTCGACTTTCCCGAGCTTGCCGCCGACATCGACGGCGTTCTCCGGCGCATGGCCGCGGCCCACGTCGACGAAGCCCTGTGCGTCTCGGTCACGATGGCCGATTTCCCCCGGGTGCTGGCGCTCGCCGAGCGCGACGAGCGCCTCTGGGCCTCGGTCGGCGTGCATCCGGACAATCCCGCCCAGTCGGACCCGGCCGACGAACCCGATGCCGAGCGCCTGGTGGCCCTGGCGGACCACCCGAGGATCCTGGCCATCGGCGAGACCGGGCTCGACTACTTCCGGCAGGCCGGGGATGCGCCCTGGCAGCGCGAGCGGTTTCGCCAGCACATCCGGGCGTCGCGGCGCAGCGGCAAGCCGTTGATCATCCATACGCGCGCCGCCGCGGCAGACACGCTCGCGATCATGCGCGAGGAGGGCGCCGACCAGGCCGGCGGGGTGATGCACTGCTTCACGGAGAGCTGGGAGACGGCCCGCGCGGCCATGGACCTCGGCTTCCACATCTCGTTCTCGGGAATCGTCACGTTCCGCAATGCCGCCGACCTGCGCGAAGTGGCCGCCAGGGTGCCCGACGACCTCATGCTGATCGAGACCGATTCGCCGTACCTGGCGCCGGTCCCCCATCGCGGCAAGACCAACGAGCCTTCCTATGTGCCGCATGTCGCCGCCTGCCTTGCCGAAGTGCGGGGGCAGCCGGTGGAACGGATCGGCGAACTGACGAGCGCCAACTTCCGGCGCCTGTTCCGTGGGCAATGAGCGCATGACCCGATCCCCCGCCGTTGCCTTGCGCCGGCTGGCGGTGCGTGCCCTTGCCACCGTGGTGCTGCTGGCACCCGCCATCGGCGGCCTGCCCGGGGTCGGCCCGGCGCATGCGGAGGATCCGCGCGTCGCCTTGCTGGAGGCGGTGCGGCTGGACGATGCCGCCACCGTGCGGCGCCTGCTTGCGGCCGGGGTATCGCCCAACCTGCGCGAGACGACCCACGGTCCGGCCATCGTCATGGCGGCCAAGCTCGATTCCTTCAAGTCGCTTGCCGAACTCGCCCGGGCGCCCGGCGCCGACCTCGAGGCCGTCGACTCGAGCGGCCAGACCGCCCTGATGATGGCGGCGATCAAGGGTCATGCGCCATCGGTGGCGCTGCTGCTCGAGCGCGGCGCGAGGGTCGACAATCCCGACGGCTGGACGGCGCTGCACTACGCCGCTTCGGGCGGCCACGCGGAAGTGGCGCGAATGCTGATCCTGCGTGGGGCGAACCTCGATGCCCGCTCGGCCAACGGCACGACGCCGGTGATGCTCGCCGCGCGCCACCAGCACTTCAGTGCAATGGAACTGCTCGCCGACATGGGGGCCGACCTGGCCGCCCGCAACGACCGGCACATGGGCGTCATCGAGTACCTCGAGCGACACGGGGAAACCGCGCGGATCGCGGCGATCCGCGAACGCATCGCGCGGCGCGGGCGCTAGGAGCCCATGGACACTTGCGGGCCGGGGCGCCCGTCATCGGGTGGCTGCGCCCCGTACGAACCATGAACGCGCCGCCGGTCCCGCGGCAGGGCAGCGGGCGCGTCCTGCGCCTGGCCATCCCGATCATCGTCTCGAACCTGTCGGTCCCGCTGGTGGGGCTGGTCGACACCGCGGTGATGGGGCGCATGCCCGGGCCCCAGGGCATCGGCGCCGTGGCCCTGGGCGCGGTCGTCTTCAGCTTCGTGTACTGGGGCTTCGGCTTCCTGCGCATGGGGACGACCGGTCTCGTTGCGCGGGAACAGGGCACGCAGGACCGAGAGGCGATGGCGACGGCGATCGGGCGCAGCCTTGCACTCGCGCTGGTGCTCGGGCTCGTGGTGATCCTGCTGCAGTGGCCGGTGGCGAGGGTGGCGGCGCTGCTGGCGCCCGCATCGCGCGAGGTCGAGGCCGGGATGCTGGAGTACTTCCGGATCCGGGTCTGGAGCGCGCCCGCGGTGCTGGTCCAGTACGTGCTGCTGGGCGTGTTCATCGGCATGCAGCGCACCGGCTACGCGCTGCTCACCCAGGTCCTGCTCAACGGCACCAACGCCGCGCTTTCGGCATTCGTCGTCATCGTCCTTGGCTGGGGGGTCGCCGGCGTGGCCAGCGCCAGCCTGGTCGCGGAGTACTTCGGGCTTGCCGTCGGCGTGGTACTGCTCGCCCGCCTGCTGCGCCAGCGCGGGATCCCGCTCACGGCCGCGCCGCTGCGCGATCTGATCGGGCCGATGCTGGGCGGCATCGCCATGGGCGTGAGCGGGGCGACGGCCCGCGTGCCCCTGCCCGCCTTCAGCGTTGCGCAGGGCGTCATCGGCTGCCTGATCGCCAGTTCCGTGTCGGCCGACATCTTCCCCCTGCTCTATCTGCACTGGCCGCCGATCATGGGCGCGGTCCTGGCCACGCTCGCCGCATCCAGCTTCCTGGGCTGGCTGATCAGCCGCTGGCGCATCCTGCCCGGCACGACGGCGCTGTGGGGCTCCACGCCC
>DAIMFM010000129.1:4773-8206 GCA_036724585.1 Burkholderiaceae bacterium
TGCCCGCCTACCGCAGCCTGGTCGCCGTCAACGGCAACATCTTCATACGCACGCTGTGCCTGATCGCCGCCTTCGCCTGGTTCCACGGGCAGGGGGCGCGCTTCGGCGACATGCCGCTGGCGGCCAACGCGATCCTGCTGCAGATGGTCAACCTGCTCGCCTATGGCCTGGACGGCTTCGCCCATGCCGCGGAGGCGCTGGTGGGCGCGGCGCTCGGCGCCCGTGACCGGGAGGGCTACCGCTGGGCCGTGCGCACCACCAGCGCCTGGGCGGGCGCAACCGCGCGCGCCTATGCCTTCCTCTACTACGCCCTCGGCCCCTCGTTCATCGCGATGATGACCGACCTTCCCGCCCTGCGCGAGGTCGCCGCCACCTACCTGCCATGGGTCGTCGCCATGCCCCTGCTCGCGGTCTGGAGCTACCAGCTCGACGGCATCTTCATCGGCTCCCTGCGCACCCGCGAGATGCGCGACGGCATGCTCATCGCGTTCGCCGCCTTCCTGGCCGCCGTCTACCTGCTGGCCGAGCCCTGGGGCAACCACGGCCTGTGGGCCGCGCTTGCGGTGTTCTTCGTGATGCGCGCGTTGACCCTGCTCGCCTGCCTGCGCCGGCGACCGCCGGAACTCCCCGCCTGATCAGGCCCGCGGGCCGCGCTCGAGACGCCGCGCGACGCTCCAGCGGTGCACCTCGGAGGGGCCGTCGTAGATGCGGAACGCCCGCACGTCGCGGAAGATGCGCTGGACCTCCGTATCGTCCGTGACACCGAGGCCACCGAGCACCTGCATGGAGCGGTCGACGATCCGCCAGTAGGCCTCGGAGCAGTGCACCTTCACCATGCTGCTCTCGCGGCTCGCCCGCTCGCCCTGGTCCAGCATCCAGGCCGTATGCCAGATCGCCAGCCGGGCCGTGTGCAGGTCGATCTCGTTGTCGGCCAGCATGAAGCCGACGCCTTCATGGCGCAGGATGGGCTGGCCGAAGGCCTGTCGCTCGCTCGCATGTCGTGTGGCGATATCGTGGGCACGACGCGCCGCCCCGAGCCAGCGCATGCAGTGCGTGAGCCGGGCCGGTACCAGGCGCACCTGGGCATTGCGAAAACCCGCGCCGACCTCACCCAGGACATCATCGCGGGGAATGCGCAGGTTCTCGAGCACCACCTCGGCATGGCCGCCGGTGAAGCTGGAGTCCATGCTGTCGAGCAGGCGCTCGATGCGAAAGCCGTCGGCGGGCAGGTCCGTGAGGAACATGGTCGCGCCGACGTCCTCGCCATCGACGATGGTCCGGGCCATGATGATCGCGAACGCGGCGCCTTCGGCCCCGGTGATCAGCCATTTGCGGCCGTTGAGGACGAACTCGTCGCCCTCCAGGGTCGCGACCGTGTTCAGGCCGGCCGGGTCGGCGCCGGCGCCCGGCGCCGGTTCCGTCATGCAGAAGCACGAGCGCGTCTGCGCCGCCGCCAGCGGCTCGAGCCAGCGCTTGCGCTGCGCCGGCGTCGCCACCAGCGCCATCAGGTGCATGTTGCCTTCGTCCGGTGCCGCGCAGTGCAACGCCACCGGGCCCAGCATCGAGTAGCCCGCCTCCTCGAAGACGATCGCGCGCCCGACATGGCCCAGGCCCAGCCCGCCGAGGTCCTGCTCCACGTGCGGCGCGAGCAGCCCGGCGGCGCGCGCCCTCGCGTTCAGCTCGCGGCGCAATTCGTCGGTAGGACCGTGCGCCGTACGGCGCGGATCGCGTTCGAAGGGGATGACTTCCTCACGGATGAACTCGCGGGTGCGGTCGCGCAAGGCGGCAAGCTCGGGGGAAAGGGAAAAGTCCATGGAATCTCGCTGTGACAGGGGCTGGCAAGCCGGCGGGCCGGGCAGGGCGGCCGGGAGGATGCGGCCGGGAGGATCGCGAGGCGATTATTGCCGATCGCCCGTACCCGCGACAAACCCGTGCGCACGGACCCGCGAGCCGGGGCCGGTGCGCGGAACCGTGTGCTTCGGCTTGTCCTGCATCAAGCCCGCCGGCTCCCCCCGATTGCAGAATGGACGTATCGAGCACAGGAAGCACAGGAGGCGCAATGGCGGAAGCCGATCCGCCCGCGACGGGCGACCAGGTGCCATACCGTGGCGACGAGGCATGGCGGGCGCCGCTCATGGCGGCGCTCCAGGAGGTCTACGACCCGGAAGTCGCGATGTCCATCGTGGACGTCGGCCTCGTCTACGAACTTGCCGCCGGCGAGGGCAGGGTGGACATCCGGATGACGATGACATCGCCGGCCTGCCCCGTGGCCGACCAGATCATCGACGATATCCAGTTCCAGCTCGGGCAGGTCGTACCCGAGGACTGGCGGATCGAAGTCGAACTCTGCTGGGATCCTCCATGGACGCCCGAGAAGATGTCCGGGCGCGGTCGCCGGCTGATGGGCTGGTGAGCGCGCCCGCGGGAGCACCGACGCCGGTCGTGGCCCGCATCCTGCTGCTGCTCGCCGCCACGGCGCTGGCGAGTGGCGTCATCGGCGGGCTGCTGCGGGCGGGCGCGCTCGATGCCGGCCTGGCGGGCACCGCCCCGCTCGGCGCGGCGCGTTCTTCGGCACCGTCATCGGCATCGAGCGCGCGATCGCGTTGAAGCGTGGCTGGGCGTTCCTCGCGCCCGCGATGGCGGGCCTGGGCGGCATCGCGATCCTGCTCGGCAGCCATACGCTGGCGTCCTGGCTTTTCCTGGGCGCCTCAGCCGTGTTCGTCGCCGTCAACATCGTGGTGGTCGGGAAGCAGCGCGCGACGCATACCGTCCTGCTGCTGGTGGCCGCGTCCAGCTGGCTTGCCGGCGCGTTCCTGCAGCTGTGGCGCCCGGGCAGCGCCGCGAGCATCGAAGCCTGGTTCGGTTTCCTCGTGATCACGATAGCCGCCGAGCGACTCGAGCTCACCCGGCTCATGCCGCGCCGGCCCGGGTCGGGCGCGATCCTGGTTGCCGGCATCGCCGCCATGGTGACCGGTGCCGCCATGTCGATGCTCGCGCCGCGCTGGGGCGGGGCGGTCTTCGGCATCTCCCTGCTGGTCCTCGCGGGCTGGGGCTTCGCTTACGACATCGCCCGGCGCACCATCGCGACGAAGGGCGCGAGCCGCTACATGGCCGCCTGCCTGCTGGCCGGCTACGCGTGGCTCGCCCTGGGCGGGCTGGCGTGGATCGCGACGTCGCTCGGGCATGCCGGCGCGCGGGACGCCGCCCTGCACGCGGTCGGTCTCGGCTTCGTCTTCGACATGGTGATGGCGCATGCGCTGGTGATCCTGCCAGCGGTGGCCCGGATACGCCTCGCCTACCATCCGGTATTCAACCTGGGTTTCGTACTGATGCAGGTCTCGCTCGCCCTGCGCCTCCTGGGCGGGCCGCTGGATGCGGGCTGGCGGGCCATGGGCGCGTCGCTCAATGCCGGGGCGATAATCGTGTTCGTGCT
>DAIMFM010000130.1:0-7353 GCA_036724585.1 Burkholderiaceae bacterium
GAACTCGCTCGCCGAGTGCAGGCGACGGAACATCTGGAAGAGGTCCTCGGCCATGTCCATGTCGAAGCCGGTTCCGTTGTCGGCGACGCGATAGACGGTGACGCCCTCGACCAGCTCGCTGTCGAAGACGATGTGGGCTTCCTCGCGCGGCGCCGAATACTTCCAGGCATTGCCCAGCAGGTTCTCGAGCACGATGCGCAGCAGCACCCGGTCGCCCCGGCACTGCATGCGGCCGATGATCTCGAAGCGCACCCTGCGCTTGGGGTCGAGCTGGCGCAACTCGTCGAACACGCTATGGGCGATCGCGCTGAGGTCGACCGGCTCGGGCGTCACGGGTCGGGTGGAGATGCGCGCCATCGCGAGGAGGGCGTCGATCATCTCGTTCATCCGGTGCGCCGCCGACAGGATGCGCTTGAGGTGCCCCTGGGCGTCCTCGGACATGGACTTGCCGAAATCCTCGAGGAGGATCCGCGCGAAGCCGTCGACGACGCGCAGGGGAGCCCGCAGGTCGTGCGAGACGGTATAGCTGAACGACTCGAGCTCGCGACCGGTGACCTCGAGCTCGAGGGATCGGGCCGCCTGCTCGCGCCGGGCTTCCTCGCTGCCCGCGGCCAGCGTCCGCAGGCGGGCGCATTCGGGCGTGACCGTGTCGATCAGCACGATGCGCATCGGCCGCCCGCCCGGCCCGGGCTGTGGCTCGATGACCAGCTGCGCCGGCGTCGATTCGCCAAAGCGGTTGAGGACGGCGGCCGACAGGCGGTAGCCCTGTTCGGCGTCCAGGGACTGGGCGAGGCTCGGGCGGGCCGCGCCGTGCGCCGTCTTGGCCGGCACGATCCAGCGGGCCGGGTCGATGGAGCCGAGCTCGAGCGCATTGAGGCCGGTCAGCGTCGAGGTCGCCGCATTGGCCCAGGCGAGACGCCATTCGCCGAGGCGGGTCTCGAGGATCGCGACCGGCAGGGGAATCGCCGCGAGCGCCCCCAGGTCGAACTGCGAGACCGAGCCGGGCATGTCGCGGCGCTCGCGGATGAGTCCGGCGTAGCCGAGGAAGCGGCCATCGGCATCGTAGCGCGGCGTCCCGCATTCCTCGACCTCGATCTCGCTGCCATCGGCGAGGGCACGGCGGCTGTACAGCTCGCCGAAGGCCTGGCGGCGCTCGATCAGCTGCGCCGCGCGATGCCAGCGCGCGGGCTCGTCGACCCTGATGCCGGTCTCCCGGGTGCTGCCCAGCAGCTGGCGGAACCGGGCAAGCGCCGGGTCGGCTCCCGCCTCGATGACGCGGTAGACGCCCCCGGCGTCCTGTTCCCAATAGACCCAGCCGTTGGTCTGCCGATGGACGGCAAGCTGGGCCTCGCGGGCCTCGACCATCTGCCGCAGGCCGACGTTGACCTGCGTGAGCTCCGCGGCTCGCGCGGCATGGTGGGTGGCGCGCCGCTCGGCCCGCCACCAGCATGCGGCGGCCGCCGCCATCAGCCCCCCGGCGACCAGCCCGCCCAGCCAGAACCAGGCTGGGTGCGGATCTTCGACGAGCGCCATGCCTTCCTCGCTGGGCCTCGCGTTGAGCACCGACAGGCCGACGAGGGCGCCGACGGTGATCAAGGCCAGGGCGAGGAATACGACCGGTCGAAGGGAGGATGCCTCCCGGGATCTCCTCGGCCCGATGTCATCGACGCTGGCTGGCGCGCTTGTTCTGGTCATACCGCCCCGATCTTGCCAGATGTTGGCTAAAGATCCGCGGCCGGGCTGCCGTTATTGCCCTCGATACGACGATCGGCGGGCGAGGGTGCCCGCATGGTCCTGGACCCGGGTACTCGATGATCACTGCCGGACTACGCGAAACGAGACAGCCGCGACTTCACGTCGTCGACGACGACGCGATGTGGCGCTACCTGGTGTCCAGCGCCCTGCGGGAGCGGGGCTTCGCCGTCGAGGAGTTCGACGGCGCCGAGAGTCTCCTCGCCAGCCTCGGCCCGCCGGGGACGCCGGGACGACCCGACATGCTGCTCATCGATGCCCTGATGCCCGGCGTGAGCGGCTTCGAGCTCTGCCGCCACCTTTGCGCGAGCGGGACGCTGCAGGACACACCGGTCCTGATGATGACCAGTCTCGACGACGACTCGTCGATCTCGCAGGCCTATGAATCGGGCGCCACCGATTTCTTCATCAAGTCGACCCACTGGACCCTGCTCGCCGAGCGCATCCGGCAGGTGCTGCGCCAGGTGGAACTGCGCACGAGCGAGCGGGCACCGCGCGCGGCCTCGCCGACGGCAACCGACGAGCTCACCGGCCTGCCGCACCGCTCGGCCTTCCTCGCGGAGCTCGAACGCCTCATCGAGGCCGGAGCGCACGGCCCGCAGGCGGACCGTGTCGCCGTCCTCGTGCTCGACATGGACCGCTTCCGGGCGGTCAACGAATCCTTCGGCCTGCGAACGGCCGACGAGCTCCTGGCGCGGGTCGCACGGCGGCTGGCGGGCACGGGGCCGCATGCCGCCGCGCGGCTCCTGGGCGACAAGTTCGCGCTGGCCTACGGCGGCTGCCATGACGAGACGGGCATCGGCGCGGCCGTGGCGAGGGTGCGTGCGGCATTCGCCGATCCCTTCGACGTGGAGGGCCAGGAGTGCTTCCTGTCGGTCTCGATCGGGGTGGCGGGACATCCCGACGACGGGGACAGCGCGGTGCTGCTGCTCACCCACGCCGAGGCCGCGCTGGGCGAGGCCAAGGAGAACGGGCGCAACCAGGTGATGCGCTTCGTCCACCGGGAGGCGGCCTCGGGACGGCGCCGGCTCGACCTCAACAACGCCCTGCACCGGGCGCTCGAGCGTGGCCAGATCTCGCTCCACTACCAGCCGGTACTGGACGTGCGCGGCTCGGGGTCCTGGTCCGTCGAGGCGCTGATGCGCTGGAAGCACGACGGGCACTGGGTGCCGCCGTCGGAGTTCATCCCGATCGCGGAGGAATCCGGCCTCATCGTGCCCCTGGGCGAGTGGGCGATCCGCCAGGCCCTGCTCCAGCTGGCGGCCTGGCAGGCGTGGGGGCACAGCGTCGGCATGGTGGCGGTCAACATCCCGACGCAGCATCTCGGCCGGAGCACCCTCGAGGCGACCATTCGCAATGCGCTCGACGAGGCCGGCCTGCCCGGCCGTGCGCTTGCGATCGAGCTGACGGAAAGCGGGCTGATGCACGACGTCGACAGCAGTGTCGAACAGCTCGCGCGCTTCGACGCGATGGGGGTGCAGATCGCGATCGACGACTTCGGCACCGGCTACTCCTCCCTTTCGCGGCTCACCCGGCTGCCGATCGATACCCTCAAGATCGACCGTTCCTTCGTCCAGCAGCTCGGCATCGCCCGCGAGGATGCCGCCGTCGTCAAGGCGATCATCGGACTGGCGCGCGGCCTGTCGATGGATGTCGTGGCCGAGGGCGTGGAGACCGAGGAACAGTTTGCGCGCCTGCGCGCCGCCGGCTGCCACCGCTTCCAGGGCTACCTGTTCTCCCGTCCCCGACCGGCCAGCGAGATCGAGGCGATGGAGAGCGCGGTTCGCGACAGCCTCGCCAGGGCGACCGGCCAGTCGCGCGGCGTCACCACCTTGCAGGACTGAACGATGTCGGCCGTCGCGAGCGTTCCGACCGGGGCAGGCACGGCGGAACTCGCCCGGCGTGCCATGCGGCTCATCGCCGAGCGCAAGCTGGCGCCCACGCCGTGCAACTACCGGCGCGCCTGGCTGGAAGTGGGCGGCTCCGACGAGTCCGACGAGTCCGGCGACCCGTCGCGCGCGGGGTGGGGTGATGCCGACCCCGGGCCGGGGCACGACGCCGCTCCGGACGAAGCCTGGGCCGACCGGATAGCGCGCCTCGTCGCCGCCCTGGACTCGACCGTGGCCGGCTGGACGCCGGCACGCAAGCGCGAGGGCCTGCGGCGGGTGCTGTGCAGCAGCGCCGAGCCTTCGGTCCTGGCCGACCGCCTCGACAAGCTGGCGTCGACCTGGTCGCGGCCATGGGGCGAGCTCACGCAGCTCCTGCCCCCCGGGGGCGAAACCGCCAAACCCGTCCCGGCGCGCCCGGTAGCGGACGCCGAGCTCGGCGACGAACTGGTGGCGCTCGCGATCCAGATCTGCGAGAGCCTGGCCGGGATCGCCCGCGCCCAGCAATGGAGCCAGGCGCTCGTCGATACGGTGCGCGCCGCCCTGACCCGGCCGCTGCGCGCCGAGGCGGTCAGCGCGGCGACGCGCATGCTCCGACATGTCTATGCGGAGCAGTCGGACCTGAACGACTCCCGCCAGGCCAGCGCCGACGCGCTGAACAAGGCCTTGTCGCAGTGGCAGGGCTGGATCGCCGAGCTCGACCGCAATGCCGAGCGCTTCGCGGCGAATCTCGACTCGCACGCGCAGCGGATCGGCGAGTGCAGCGGCGTCGACGACGCCCGCCGCATCGTCGAGGCGGTCGTCCGGGAGGCGGGGTCGATGCGCAGCGAGATCATGGCTTCGCGCCAGCGCTTCCAGCGGGCATGCAGGCGGGCCGAGTCGCTGCGCGAACGGGTCGCGCGACTCGAGGCCCGGCTGGCCGATGCCAGCCGGCAGATGCTGGTCGACGACCTCACCGGGGCGTTCAACCGGCGCGGGCTCGAGCGCCAGTTCCACCGCCTGGAGCGTGAATGCCGCCTGCGCGAACGCCCCCTGGCGCTCGCCATGATCGACATCGACGACTTCAAGTGCCTTAACGACGAGCTGGGCCACCAGGCCGGGGACCGGGCGCTGCGCCACCTCTGCGTGGAGCTTCGCGAGGGCCTGGGCGGAGACGGGTCGCTCGCGCGCTACGGCGGCGAGGAGTTCGTCCTGCTCATGCCGGGCGACTCGATCGACGTCGCGGCGGGCCGGGTGGCGGAGCTGCAGGCGCGGCTGGCATCGGCGCCCCTCGTCATCGGCCGGGATTCGCGGGTGCTGCGCTTCTCCGCCGGGGTGACGGTGCGCGCCGCCGACGACGGCCTGGAGGCGATGCTCGAGCGGGTCGACGAGGCGCTCTATCGCGCCAAGCGCGCCGGCAAGAACTGCATTCGTCGAGCCTGACCGCGCGCTATTCGATCAGGCCGTGGCGTACGGCGTAGGCGGCCAGTTCGGCATTGGTCGCAAGGCCCAGCTTCTCGAGTACCCGCGCCCGGTAGACGCTGACCGTCTTGGGCGACAGCGACAAGGCTTCGGCGATCTCGGAGAGCCGCTTGCCCGACGCGATCAGCATCATGGTCTGGCGCTCGCGTTCGGACAGCGCCTGGTGCGGTTCGTCGTCGTGGCGGCCGGTGATGCTCTCCATCAGGGCGTGGGCGATCTCGGGGGTGACGAACTTGCGCCCGGCGGCGACCATGCGCAGGGCCTCGACGATGGTCTCGGGCGCGCTGGCCTTGTTCAGGTAGGCCATGGCGCCGGCCTTGAGGGCGCGGATGCCGTACTGGTCCTCGGGATACTGCGAGAGCATGACGACGCGCATGCGGCTGCCCGCCTCGTCGAGCGATTTCAGCACCTCGAGCCCGCTGCGCCCCGGCAGGTTGATGTCGAGCACGAGGACATCGGCCTGCACGGTGCGCAACAGCTCGCGTAGCTCCGGGTAGTCGGCGGCTTCGCCGACGATCTCGAAGCCGCTGGCTTCCACGAGCGTCTCGCGCACACCGCGGCGCACGAGCTGGTGGTCGTCGACGAGGATCACGCGGATCATGCCGCCGCCTCGCCACGCGGCAGGGTCAGCAACACCGTGCAGCCGGAATCGCTGCCATTGCCCCCGACCTCGAGCCAGCCGCCGGCGCGACGGGCCCTCTCGGTCAGGCCGCGGATCCCGAAGGAGCCGTCCTTGTCCCGGTCGGCTTCGGCCATCCCGATACCGTCGTCGCTGATCTCCAGGGAAACCTGCTCGTCGGTGACGACGAGGTCGACGCGGACGGTGCTTGCCTGCGCGTGCTTGAGGATGTTGGTCAACGCTTCCTGCAGGGTGCGATAGACCACCATCGCGCGCAGTTCGCCGAGCTCGAAGGACTCGACGTTGGTGGCGAACCGGACCTGGAGCCCGGTGCGGCGCCGGAACCGGGCGACCAGCCATTCGAGGGCGGCCACGAGGCCGGCGTCGAGCACCGGCGGACGCAGTTCGCGCATCAGCCGCTGCGCGGCCTGCATCGCCTCGGCGAGGGAAGCCATCGCCTGGCGTGCCCGCTCGGCCATGGCCTCGTCGGCGCGACGCTCGATCCAGGCGAGGTCGAAGCGGACCGCGGCGAGCGCCCCGCCGACGTCGTCGTGCAGCTCGCGGGCGAGTTCGGCGCGCTCGGTCTCCAGGTGCGTGAGCAGGTGCGCGGAGAGCGACTGCAGCTGTCGCTGGGAACGCTCGAGCTCGGACTGGGCGCGGGCTCGCTCCCGCCGTGCCCGGCTGGCGGCTATCGCATGCTGGAGGGCGGCGCCGAGCCGGGTGAGCCGGCCCTTGACGAGGTAGTCGTCCGCTCCCCGGTGCATCGCCTCCACGGCGGCATCCTCGCCGATGGTGCCGGAGACGATCAGGAACGGAAGGTCGAGACCGCTCCTGCGAAGTGTCTCGAGCGCCGCGCCGCTGGAGAATCCCGGCAGGTGGTGGTCCGAGATGATCGCATCCCACTGTGACTCGGCAAGCGCCCGGGCCATGGTGGCCTCGCTGTCGACGCGGACCGTGTCGGCCGCCAGCCCCTGGCGCCGGAGGGTCTCGGTGAGGAAGTCGTAGTCGATCGCCGAGTCCTCGACGATCAGGACCCGCAACCTCCGATCGGTAGCCAGTTCTGACGTGCGTGCCAGTTCCATGGGTTGGGAATTGTACGGGGTTTGGGCTGCTTATCGGGCGATGCCGGCCGGGCCCGGCCCGGGAGAATCGGGGACGAACGGATGAAGATGACGATGTCGATGCACAGCGATGAGCGGCCAGGGCGGCATGCGGCGCCCGACCGCGGGACGCCCGTGGCCACGAACCTGCCTCCCGAGGCGGCCAGCCTGGTCCACGCGAAGGTGGTGACCGCCGCCGCCGACCTGGAACGCCTGCTCCTGCTGCTGGACCAGGCCGGCGGCGACCTGATGCGTCGCTTCTCCGATTTCGACCGGCTCGCCGGCGAGTTGCTCCGCGACACCGCGGGAACGCCGGCCGCCAGGCAGGCCGAAGCATTGCGCGCCGGCCTGCTGGGCGCGACCACGGCCATGCAGTTCCAGGACATGTCGACGCAGCTGGTCGAGCACGCCCTGTCCGAGCTGCGCACGATCGCCCGTCGACTGGGCGACGACGCCGGCCAGCGGGAGATCCCCGCGGCGTCCGGCGGGCGCAGCGGCCCGGTGAGCCAGAGCGGCATGGGCGCCGGTTCCATCG
>DAIMFM010000130.1:7363-8111 GCA_036724585.1 Burkholderiaceae bacterium
GCCTCCACGGACGGAAACATCATGGCAGCCATTCTTGCAGTCGACGACTCCGCGTCAATCCGGCAGATGGTGTCGTTCACCTTGCGCAGCGCCGGTCATGAGGTCATCGAAGCAGTCGACGGCGAGGACGCCATCCAGAAGCTGCGCGACAACGCGGTCGACGTCGTGCTGACCGACCAGAACATGCCGCGCATGGACGGACTCACGCTGGTGCGGATCCTCCGGGCCCGCGAGGACTGTCGCGAGCTGCCGATCCTCATCCTCACGACGGAATCGAGCGATGCCATGAAGCAGATGGGTCGCGAAGCGGGGGCCACGGGCTGGCTCGTCAAGCCGTTCGATCCCGAGCGCCTGATCAACGTCATCGATACCGTGATGTCGCGCTAGAAGCGGTCGCGGCGAACACCCGGAGCGTTTGCATGGACCAGTCACCGTCGAGCCAGTCGGGCAACGATGGATCGGGGATCGACCTGTCCCAGTTCTATGCCGTCTTCTTCGAGGAGGCCGGCGAGAACCTCGCCAACATGGAAAGCCTGCTCCTCGACCTGGACATCGAGGCGCCCGACGACGAGCAGCTCAACGCGATCTTCCGCTGCGCCCATTCGATCAAGGGTGGGGCGGCAACCTTCGGCTTCGCCGACGTGGCCGAGCTCACGCACGTCATGGAGGCGCTGCTCGACCGGCTGCGCCGGCACGAGCTGGCACCGACGGCCGCCATGGTCGATACCCTGCTCGAGTCGGGCGATGC
>DAIMFM010000131.1:0-2458 GCA_036724585.1 Burkholderiaceae bacterium
TGGACCACGCTGGGCCACTACGGCGACTGGATCTTCTGCCTGGTGCGCACCGACAACTCCTCGCCGAAGAAGCAGGAGGGCATCAGCTTCCTGCTCATCGACATGAAGACGCCCGGCATCACGGTACGGCCGCTGATACTGCTCGACGAGGCGCACGAGGTGAACGAGGTCTTCTTCGAGGACGTCAAGGTCCCGGTCGAGAACCTCGTCCATGAGGAAGGCAAGGGCTGGACCGTGGCCAAGTACCTGCTCGGCCACGAGCGACTCAACAGCGGCCGGATCGGCGGCTCCAAGCGCGAGATCGAGCGGCTCAAGCGGATCGCCCGCGAGGTCATGCAGAACGGACGCCCCCTGATCGAGGACCCGCGCTTCGCCGACAAGCTGTCGCGCGTCGAGATCGAACTGATGGCGCTCGAGATCACCAACATGCAGTTCGTCGACGAGGTCATGCGTACGGGGCAGATCGGCCCGATGGTTTCCATGCTGAAGATGCGCGGCACCGAGATCCAGCAGGCGATCACCGAGCTGCTGGTGCAGGCCTACGGGCCCCGGGCGCGCGCCTTCCGGTCGCTCGACTACGATGGCTTCGACGAGTTCGTCGCCACCGCCGCGCCACGCTACTTCAATTATCGCAAGACGAGCATCTACGCCGGTTCCAACGAGATCCAGCGCAACATCATTTCCAAGATGGCCCTCGGGCTCTGATGGAGGGCAGGACACCATGGACTTCACACTCAATGAAGAAGAGCAGCTCCTTGCCGACAGCGTCAACCGCCTGATCGACAAGACCTACGACTTCGAAGCGCGCAAGGCGATCACCCAGTCCGAGACCGGTTTCGAACCGAAGTTCTGGGCCGCGCTCGCCGAACTGGGCCTGATCGCGCTGCCCCTGCCCGAGGCGCAGGGCGGCTTCGGCTCGGGCGTGCTGGGCATGGTCAGCGTCCTCAAGGCGCTCGGCCGCGGCCTCGTGGTCGAGCCCTACGTACCGACGGTGACCGCCGCCCGCCTGGTCGCCGCCCTGGGTTCCGATGCCCAGAAGGCGATGCTCGAGAAGGTCGTCGGCGGCGAACTCAAGCTCGCCTTCGGCCATGCCGAACCGGGCTCGCGCTACAACCTCAACGAGGTCTCCACGCGCGCTGCGAAGGGCGGCTCCGGCTACAAGCTCAGCGGCGAGAAGCGCCTCGTGCTCGGCGCCCCCCTCGCCGACAAGCTGCTGGTGTCGGCGCGCACCGCCGGTGGCGAGGCCGACACCGACGGGATCAGCCTGTTCCTCGTCGATGCCGGCGCCAGCGGCCTGGTGCTCAATACCTACCGTACCAACGACGACATGCGCGGCGCCGACCTCGTGCTCGATGGAGTCGAGGCCGAGCTCGTCGGGCCCGAAGGCGGTGCCTACGCGGCCATCGAGGAAGCGATCGACTTCGCGACCCTGCTCGAGTGCGCCGATGCGGTGGGCGCCATGGACTACGCCAACGAGGCCACGCTCGAGTACCTCAAGACGCGCAAGCAGTTCGGCGTGACGATCGGAAGCTTCCAGGCGCTGCAGCACCGAATGGTCGACATGACCGTCGAGGCCCGCCAGGCGAACTCGATGCTGCTGCTGGCCGCCTCGCAGTTCGACGATGCCGCCCAGGGCAAGCTTCCGGCATCCGAGCGCCGGCGCTTCGTGTCCGCGGCCAAGGTCAAGTGCGGGGACGCTGCCCGCCAGGTGGGCCAGGAGGCGATCCAGCTGCATGGCGGCATGGGCATGACCTACGAGATGAAGGTCGCCCATACCTTCAAGCGCCTGACGATGTTCATCCTCAGCAACGGGGACACCGACCATCATCTCGGGCGCTACGCGGCCGACGCCTACGCCGCCTGAGGGGACTTCGCCGCCTGGGCGGCCGACGTCCTAGCCTTCGTCGCTGCGGCTGCGCTCGCGCAACCAGTGCAGGAGCTGGTTGCGCAGCGCGGTCGCGGCCGGCCCCGGCTGCTCGGGGGCCACGATCCGGATGTCGAGCTTGGGCACCGCCGGCAGGCCAGTGCCCTCGAGGGGGGCCAGGTCGAATCGGGCCGCCTCGGCCACCGGCAGCAGGCTGATCCCGATACCCGCCTTCACGCAGCGCACCGCGGTCTCCAGGTCGTCGGCCTGGAACGCGACATGGCGTTCGCCCACCCGGATGGCGCTCGTGAACGGGGGCAGGAGCACCAGTGCCGCCCGGCGCGGGTCGGGCACGCCGCTGCGCTGTCCGTACCAGCGCAGGCGCTCGCGCCGGACCGGTCGCGCCGAGGCCGCATGGGCGGGAAGGCTGCCGGCGCCGATCACCAGGTCATAGTCGCCCGGGTCCGCGTCGGCCAGTTCGGCATCCGGCGCGCTGCGCGTGCTCAGGCGCAGCTCAGGATGGGTCCGCATGAATCGCGCGAACAGCCGATGCAGTTCGTAGATCGCGAACAGGGGGGCGCTCGCCAGCACCCG
>DAIMFM010000131.1:2516-8066 GCA_036724585.1 Burkholderiaceae bacterium
AGCGGGGTCAGGCGGACGCTGCGCGTCGTACGGGCGAAGAGCGGCTGGCCGATCTGGTCCTCGAGCCGGCGGATCTGGGTGCTGACCGTGGACTGCCGGCTCGAGAGCACCCGGGCGGCGCTGGAGAAGCTGCGCAGGCGTGCCACCTGGACGAAGGCCCGCCATACCGACGGGGGTACGTCGATTTCGTTCATCTGTCGATCGATCCGGTGTGATCGGGGCAGTTGCGGAACAGCGGGGCCAGTGTACACGGCGGCGGGCCGGCACGGCACGGCGGGATCGGTCGACCAGGGCAGGACGGCCGCCTTCGAATGAAGCGGCCGCCGATGCGAGACGGATGGCCGGGAGGACGCGCCCGGCGGCGCGGGAGCGGGGCTTCCGTTCAGCCGAGGCGCACCGGGACGAACAGCCGCGAGTCGCCGCGCTGGACCAGCAGGGCGACCTGCTTCTGGTTGTCGTTCAGCAGGCGTTGCAGCTGGTCCGGATCCTTGACCGGCGTCCCGTTGATCGCGAGGATCACGTCGCCCGGCCGGATGCCCGCGCGTGCCGCCGCGCCGTCGGCATCGCCCACCAGCAGGCCGGAATGCAGGCCGCTCTCGTCCTGCTCCTCGGGCGTGAGGGGACGCACCGTGACCCCGAGGCGCGACGGCGTGGCGATATCGTTCGCGGCCGCCGTCCGGATCGCATCCTCGTGACTGCCGATGCGCGCCTGCAGCACCTGCTTGCCGCCGTCGCGCCAGACCTCGAGGTCCACTTCGCTGCCCGGGTCCTCCTCGGCGATCGCGCGGGCGAGGTCCACGGCGCGCACGATCCGCGTGTCGTCGACGGCAAGGACGATGTCTCCCGGGCGCACGCCGGCACCGGCCGCACCGCTGTCCGGCTCGACCGAGGTCACGAGGGCGCCCCGCGGCTTGTCCAGCCCGAAGGAACGGGCAAGCGCGTCGTCGACTTCCTGGATCGCAACGCCGAGCCGGCCCCGCGTGACCTTGCCATTGGCGACGAGCTGGTTCTTCACCTGCATCGCCACGTCGATCGGGATCGCGAAGGAGAGCCCTTGCCACCCCCCGGTCTGGCTGTAGATCTGGGAATTGATCCCGACGACCTCGCCATCGAGGTTGAACAGCGGCCCTCCCGAGTTGCCCGGATTGACCGCGACATCCGTCTGGATGAACGGGACATAGGCTTCGCTGGGCAGGGAGCGGGAAGTGGCGCTGACGATGCCCGCGGTCACCGTGTGCTCGAGCCCGTAGGGGGACCCGATCGCGGCGACCCACTGCCCGACCTCGAGCTTGCCTGGATCCCCTATCCGCACGACGGGCAGGCCGCTCGCATCGATCTTGAGGACGGCGACATCGGTCTCGGTGTCCATCCCGACGACCTTGGCGGGAAACTCGCGCCGGTCACGCAGGCGCACGACGACCTCGGCGGCGCCGTCGACCACATGGGCATTGGTGAGGATGGTGCCGTCCGCGCCGACGATGAAGCCCGAGCCGATGCCTCGCTGGGGCCGGTCCGGGCGCTCCATCCCGGGCAGGCCCCGGAAGAACCACTCGAAGGGCGAGGGCATCTCCGGTTCGACCTGCGCCGGCATGGGCGTGGCGCGCGATGCGACGCGGATGTTCACCACGGCCGCGGCGCTGTTCTTCACCAGCGCGGTGAAATCGGGGAGGGCGCCGGCGGCTGGTGAACCGGCGGACGGACGCGGCGGGGTGGTCGCGAGCGATGTCTTCTGCGGGGCGGCCTCGGTGCCCCATTGCGCCGGGACATGGGCGCCCTGGGCATAGGCGAGGCCGATGCTGGCGGCCAGTACGACCGTGCCGATCGCGATGATGCGCTTCATGGCGGGAGTACTCCTGCGGTGACTCGATGGACCGAGCCTAGGCTCCGCGACTTAGCGCCAGATTAATCCCGCTGAAATCCGCCTTAAGGGTGGTTTCAGGACGTTTCGGCAGGAAAGCGGATCTCCACCCGCAGGCCCCGGCCGCCCGGGTTGTCGAGCAGGCTGACGCTGGCGCCATGGCGGCTCGCGATCTGTCGCACGATCGACAGGCCGAGCCCGCTGCCGTGCTCGCCATGCGGCCCGGTGGCGGCATGGTCGGTGCGATAGAAGCGGTCGAAGACGCGCTCGCGCTCGGCCGGCGCGATGCCGGGCCCGTCGTCGTCGACCCGCAGCACGATATCGCCGCGGTCCGTGCCGCACCAGAGGTCGATCCGGCCACCGGCCGGTATGTAGCGCAGGGCGTTGCCCACGAGATTCGTCACGAGGATGGCGAGCGCGTTCGGGTCGCCGCTGAGCCGCAGCTCGCCGGGAGCCGCCGAGCTGTCGGCCACCCCGAGGTCGATCCGGCGCGATTCCGCGAGGGCGGCATGATCGGCGGCGCAACGCCCGAGGAGCTCGGCGGGATCGACCTCGGTCCGCACGAGCGTGACCTCGGCGTCGGCGTCCTGTCGCGCGAGCAGCAGGAGCTGGTCGACGAGGGCGCCGAGCCGGCCGATTCCCTGGGCGAGCCGGTCGGCCGCGATGTCGCGCTCGAGCCGGGTCTCCGCGCGACGCAGGAGATCGAGCTGCAGGCGTACCGCGGCCAGCGGGGTACGCAGTTCATGGGCCGCGTCGGCGAGGAAGGCGCGCTGCTTGCGGAACGCGTCGTCGAGCCTCGCCATCAGCGCATTGATGCCCCGGACGAGCGGCTGCAGTTCGCTCGGCAGGCCGGTCGGGTCGAGCGACTGCAGTGTGTCCGGCGCCCTGCGGGCGAGGGCATCGCGAACCTGCGCCAGCGGCGCCAGGCCACGGCCGACCAGGACCCAGACCAGCAGCGCCAGCGCGGCGCTCAGCAGGGCGAGGGGGGCCGTCTGCTGGATCGCCGATCGGGCCGCCATGCGGGTGCGCAGGGCGAGGGGCTGCGCCGCCTGCACCAGGATCCCGGCGCGCAGCGCACTGTAGACCCGCAGGGAACCCTGCGGCGTCTGCACCGTGGAGAAGCCGAGCGCGGCGCGCTGCGGCAGCTCCCACTCGGTGGACGAGCGATAGACATGGACGCCATTGCGATCCCATATCTGGATCATGATGCCCTCGTTGATCGGATCCTCGAAGGGAACGAGCAGATCCATCGGGGCGCGTGGTGCGGGCACGCTCAGGGCAATCTGGCGCAGGTGATCGTCGAGCAGCGCACCGGTGTTGCGACGGGCCGACTGGAAGACGAGGCTTGCCGTCAGGATCACCGACACGCCCACGGCCCCGATGATGCCGACCAGCAGCGAGCGCCGGATGGAACGCATGCGCGCCTGTTCGCGCCGGCTCAGTCGGCGAGCACGTAGCCGACGCCGCGGATCGTGCGGATGCGGTGAGCCCCGATCTTGCGGCGCAGCGAGTGCATGTGGACCTCGATGGCGTTGCTCTCGATCTTGTCGGTCCAGCCATAGATCCGGTCCTCGAGCTGCGCCTTCGACAGCACCGCGCCGGGGCGCACCATCAGCGCCTCGAACAGCGCCAGCTCGCGCGCCGACAGCGATACCGGTTCGCCGGCAACCGTGAGGCTGCGATTGACGGTATCGAAGGCAAGCTCGCCGTGCACGACCACGTTCACCCCGCGGCCGGCCTGGCGGCGGATCAGTGCCCGCAGGCGCGCCGAGAGTTCGCCGAGGTCGAAGGGCTTGACGAGGTAGTCGTCCGCCCCCGCGTCGAGCCCCGTGACACGGTCCGGCACGGCGTCGCGGGCGGTGATCACCAGCACCGGCACTCGTCCCCGTGGGCCGTTCATCGCACGCAGGGAGCGCAGCACTTCCAGTCCGTCGACCCGTGGCAGGCCGAGGTCGAGCAGCACGGCATCGTAGGTTTCGCTCGTGAGCGCGGTACGGGCGCTTTCGCCGTCGCGGATCCAGTCGACGGTGAAGCCGTCCGTGCGCAGGCCGAGCCGGACGGTCTCGCCGATCATCGAGTCGTCCTCCACCAGAAGCAGTCTCATCTCGTCACTCTCCGGCCGGTAGCTAGCGTCCGCCCGGGACCGGGGCAGGAGGGCCCGCGGTCCTCAGGCCGATGGAATGAAATCGGGATCGTCCTGGTGCTTGCGCTCGAACTTCAGGAAGGTGTAGTAGCCGCAGGTATTGCCGTTGGGATAGTCGCGACAGACCGTCGGCCGCGCCTCGTAGACGGTGCAGCGCCGGGCATCGCGGTCGAAGAAGCGGCACACGGTGTTGAAGATGGTGTCCTTGCGGTGTCGCAGGATGCGTTCGTCCTCGGCATACCATTCCGCGAACTTGAGTTCCGCCTTCTTGAAGCTGATCCCGAAATGATCGGCGAGCCGCTGGACATCCTCGTCCAGCAGTTCGATGCGCGGGTAGCTGCAGCAGTAACCCGGGCAGCGCGAGCAGTCGTATTTCGGTCCGGATGGCTTCTTCAGCATGTTCGCCTCGGTGGATGCAGCGCCTAGTGTATCGCGCGCCCCAGGAGGCCTCGGCGCACGAAGCGGGCGGGATCGACGGACGCCGCGAGATCGGACTCGATCGGCAGCGGATGGCCGGCGGCCAGCGCCGGGAGCAGGCGGGCGGCGAGAAGGGACCAGAGGGCGCCGCGCGAGCCGAAGCCCGTGGCGAGCATGAGGCCATGGGCGCGCGGCAGGGGCAGCCTGGCATTGCGCAGCAGGGCCTCGCGATCGGCAAGCGCCGCGGCGTCGTCGGGCGCCCAGCCGACCAGCGGCATGCGGTCGCGGGGCGCGTAGCGAAAGCCGACGCTCGCTCCGCGCCGGCTCGCGTCCAGCATCGACGGCGCCATTCCCAGCGTGCGCGCCAGCCGGCGCAGGTTGCTCTCGTCGTCGGCCGGATCGGCAACGAGTCGGGCGCCATCGGTGAAGGTCGAGCCGACGAGGATGTCGCCGTCGGTCAGGGGGCAGGCGTAGGCGTCGCCACCGAGCAGGCAGCGCAGGCCTTCGAGGGCCGGGCTGCGCAGGCGGCTCGACTGGCCCCGGGTGCGCAGCAGCCCGAGGCTGCGAAGGCCGCCGAGTTCGATCGCCGACTCCGGACAGGCAAGGACGACGAGGCCGAACTCGCCGAGCGAAGCGCCCGTCGCATCGCGGGCGCTCCAGCCGTCGTCGACCTGTTGCAGCGCCTCGACGCGGCAGTCGAAGCGCACGCAGATCGCGGGATCGTCCAGCCAGTCCGCGCATCGCGCGCGCGGATCGAGCACGCCGGCCCGTGGCATGTGGATGCCGCCCTGGGCAAGCGGGATGCCGGCAATGTCGCTCGCCTCGTCGCGCCCGACCCAGCGCGCAAGGGCGGGTGGAAAGCCCAGGCGCCCCAGCATCTCCTGCTGGCGCACCGCCTGCGCCGGGTCGCGCGCGGGCTCCAGGCGGCCCAGCGCCACGCGATCATGGCGTTCGGCCAGGGGCCCGCCCGGGGCCATGCCGAATGCGGCCCGGGCCAGGCGGGCCAGCCGGTTGTCGTCGGGCGACAGGTGCAGGTGCATCGCGAGCCGCGGTTGCCCCGAGCCACCGGTGGCCGCCTCGCCGCATGCCTCGGCGACGCTGACGCGCCAGCCGGCGTCGGCGAAGCCGCGGG
>DAIMFM010000132.1:0-8055 GCA_036724585.1 Burkholderiaceae bacterium
CCAGACCGCCGAGGGCGCCCTGGGACAGATCAGCGAGATGGCCCAACGCATGCGCGAACTCGCGGTCCAGGCGCGCAATGCCACGAATACCGCCGCCGATCGCGTGAATCTCGACGCGGAGTACCAGCAGTTGGCCGATGAAATCACTCGTACGATCGCCAACACCACCTTCAATGGATTGGCGATTCTCGGTGCCGATGCTGGTACGCAGGAGTTCCAAGTCGGTCCGGGTGCCACGGCCGACGACCGCATCTCGATCACCACGACCACCCTCACGGGGGCGTTCACCGCGGGGGACATTCTCAACACGACGAACGCCGACACGGCGATGGGCGCGATCGACGGCTTGCTCACCACCGTGACCAGCCATCGAGCCACCTACGGCGCAGCCCAGAACCGCTTCGAGTCGGTGATCGCCAACCTCCAGGTCGCAGCCGAGAGCCAGACCGCGGCCCGCAGCCGCATCATGGACGCCGACTTCGCCGCCGAGACCGCCGCGATGACCCGCGCCCAGGTGCTGCAGCAAGCCGGCACCGCCATGCTGGCCCAGGCCAACCAGATGCCCAACACGGTGCTGCAGCTGCTGCAGCGCTGAGCATCGCCGGGGCCATTCGAGTGAAGGCGGTCCGGCCCGTTACGGCCGGATGCCGCCACTCGTTTGCGCCGCCCGACCGTCGGTCCCTCAACATCCGCCCGTCGATGCCGATAGTCCAGTCAGGCATTGATGGCGGATGGCCATGGGCCCCGATGGCCGGCCATGGCCGTGTCCTCGTTTCTTCCGGAGTGTGATCGATGGCAACCAGTTCCGTTGGCATGGGCGGCATGATCGATGTCAATTCGATCGTCTCGCAACTGATGAGCATCGAGCGCACCCCGCTCAACCTGATCAACAACAAGCTCAAGGGCATCGACACCAAGCTCTCGGAGGTCGGCAAGCTCAAGGCCGCGATGGACAAGCTGCGCAGTGCCGCGGTGTCGCTGTCCGGCACCGGGAACTGGAGCGCCGCCAAGGCGAGCAGCGCCCAGCCCGAGGTCGTCGAGGCGACCGCCTCGGCCGGCGCCCTGCCCGGCAGCTATTCGCTGCGCGTCGACGCGCTCGCCCAGCACCAGACCCTGGTCACCGGCGCGGTTGCCGACAGCGACGCACTGGTGGGCGGCGGCTCGCTCACGATCAGCTTCGGCACGGGCGACGGCGGTGGCTTCGTCGTCGACCCGGAACGCGCGCCCGTGCAGGTCCTGGTGCCGGCCGGCGCCACCCTGGCCCAGGTACGCGATGCGATCAACGGCGCCAATGCGGGCGTCGGCGCGACGCTCGTGACCGACGACGCCGGGACCCGCCTGATGATCCGCAGCGCCGAGAGCGGGCAGGCGCAGGCCTTTCGCATCGATGCGGTCGACGACGGCAGCGGCGCCGGCGGGCTGGGGCTCGGCTCGCTCGCCTATACGCCCGGCGATACCGGGGCCTCGGTCACCCGGCTGCAGACGGCGGCCAACGCGCAGGTGGAGTTCAACGGCCTCGCCCTGAGCCTTGCGTCCAACCAGGCCACCGACCTCATCGAGAACGTCAGCTTCAGCTTCCGCCAGGCCAGCGCCACGCCGGTGACGGTGGACATCGCCACCGATGGCGAGGCCGTCAGGGCCGGCCTCGACGAATTCATCACGGCCTACAACGAGCTCAACAGCCTGATCCGTACCCAGACCGCCTACGACCCCGCCACACAGAAGGCCGGCCCGCTGCAAGGCAACCAGACCGTCACCATGATGCAGTCGAAGCTGCGCGGCATCATGGGTTCCACCGTCGAGGGAATCGACCTGGGAAGGCTCTCGGACGCGGGCATCGAGGTCCAGCGCGATGGTTCCCTGAAGATCGCCGAGGACAAGCTGGGGGTGGCGCTCGCCGACCCCAAGCAGGTCCAGGCGCTGTTCTCGGCGAACGACATCGAGGGCGGTGTACTCGGCATCGGACGGCAGGTGCGCGATCTCCTCGACGACATGCTTGGCGTCGATGGCGCCATCAAGGGTGCAACCGATTCGCTGCAGGCCAGGCGCGAGATCTTCGAGGACCGCGAGGAGCGGCTCCAGAACCGCCTGACGCTGATCGAGGCCCGCCTGATCCGGCAGTACAGCGCCCTCGATGCAAGCCTCGCGCAGCTCAACGGTTCGCTCGCGGCCGTGGGCAACATCCCGACCGAATAGCGCTGCGCGTCCCGGTCGCGCGATAAGCGGCGAAGGCCCGGTTCGTCCTCAAGGCGCCGGCTCCCACGCCGATACAGAAGACATCGAGAGACAACCGCAGCAGGCGCAAGATGTTCGCACCATTCCGCAGCCCCGCACAGGCATACCACCGACTCGGGACCGAGACAGCCATTGCCGATGCCAGCCCGCATCGGCTCATCGACATGCTCTTCGAGGGCGCCAGCGCGTACATCGCCAAGGCCGACGACGCGATGGCGCGCCGCGACCTCGCCGCCAAGGGCGAGTCGATCACCCGCGCCATCCGCATCGTCGACGAAGGCCTGAACGCGGCGCTCGACATGTCCGCCGGCGAAGTCGCGGAGAACCTGCGCTCGCTCTACCTGTTCGTCTCGATGCAGCTGCTTGCCGCCAGTCGCGACAACGACCGGGAGCGACTCGCCGTCGCCCGTCGGACGCTCGCGGAGATCCATGCCGGCTGGAAGCAGATCGCGCCCGGGCAGCAGAAGCAGCAGGCCCTGGAAACCGCCTGATGGCCGCTGGCGCAGCGATGCTCGAGTCGTACCGCCTGGTCGTCGCCTCGGCCGAAGCCATGCTCGCGCAGGCGCGCGACGGGCGCTGGGAGGAAGTCTCCCGCACCGCGGGCACCATCGGCCGGCTCACGAAGGCCATCGATGCCGCCCGCCGCGACGCCGGGGAGCTCTCCCCGGCCGATGAGGCGGAGCGCGTCCGCCTGCTCTCCCGGCTCGTCCGGATCGATGCCGAGGTCCGGCAGCTGCGGCAGCCCTGGGCGCGCCGGCTCGACGCGCTGCTCGGCGCCGGAACGCCCCGCCAACCCGAGGACAGGAATGCCGTTTCCGAGGCAGCGGGGTCCGGCAAGCCCTGACGCGATGCCCACGACGCGCCCCTTCGCCGACTACCTGCCGGAGCCGCCCGGTCACCTGCTCGAGACCCATGCGCTCGTCGGCAAGCCCCTCGCCACGGCGCTGCTGCGCGAACTCGCGCGTCGCGAGGCGGCGGTCGCCCTGCGGCGCCGCTGCGACCCGGGCTCGCACGGCTTCGGCCGGATCGTCGAGTGTGGCGACGAGGCAATCGCGATCGACATCGACGACGCTCGCGCCCCTGGCCACGATGGCGGGCACGGCTGCGGCCTCGACGATGTGGGCGCGATGCCGCCGCCGGCGACCGACGGCGAGGACTACGTCGCCGTGGCCTACCTGGACGGCGTGAAGGTCCAGTTCGATGCCTGCCTTCGTGATACCGGCAGTGACGCCGGGCGACGACGCCTGCGCGGGAGCCCGCCGCTGGCGGTCTACCGGCTGCAACGCCGCGATGCCTATCGGGTCGCGACCGACCCGGGCCAGGGCCGCTGCGTGCTTCGTCGCGGCCCCGGCGACGAGCTTGCCCTCGAGATCGTCGACCTGAGCGCCCGCGGGCTGCGGCTCGCATGGCAGGGCACGACTCGACCCGTGGTCGGCAGCCTCTGGGAGCACTCCCGGATCGAGTTCGCCGGCAGGCCGCCCATCCCATGCAGCCTGGTCGCCTCGAGGATGGACGAGGTCGACGATGCGATCCTCGTGGCCTGCGAGTTCGGCCCGCTGCCCCCGGAAGTCGAACGGGCGGTCCAGGTCCTCGTCAACGACCTCCAGCTCGCGCCGCGTCGGGGCCACTGAGCCGCCGGCTTGACCTCCCGCCCGGCGAGGCGGCAACATCGTTCGGTTCGGACCATCCCGGACAGGATCGATCGGCCGCCGGACCGGCAGGCCCTGGAGGCAGGACACATGACGCGCACGGGCGATGCGCTCGCGCTGGCAGGCGATGACGAAGCCCAGGCGGCGCTGGAGGAATGCGCCGCCTTCTTCCATGACGCGGTGGGCGACTGGCTCGCCGACCCCGACATCACGATCGTCTGCGGCCGCTGGGCCGAGGGCGCCATCTCGGAGTTCATGCCCGGTGGCACGGCCGCCTTGCTGCCGCCCGCCTACGAGGGGCGCTTTGCCGGCATCCGCGAGCTGCGGCTGCGCCAGCAGCGCCACCACCTGCATATCGACTTCGGGCGCATCCACGCCCTGTCCTACGTGGTCACCCCGAGCGTCTGCCTCGGGTTCGATCCTTCGCTCGAGATCCGCCTGCTGACGACGGACGAGGCCGGCGAACCCACCGAGGACTGGATGGTCGCGCTGATGTACTCGAATCCCTACCTGCAGGATCGCCGCGTCGACCCCGATGCCGCCGGCCGCTTCTTTCGCAGCGCGCGCGACCAGCTCGCGCGCCGGCCCGACCTCGTGCGGGTGCAGATCGCGCCCGAGGTCACGGGCAGCGTCCATGCCGGCGCGCTCTTCGACTGCCTTGCGCAGGCAAGCGGCAGGCGCTTCGACGGCATCGACTGGCCGGCGGCGCTGGCCGCCCTCGGGGTGCGCCCGCCGGCAACGACGCCGGCCTCGACCGGCGAGCCCCGCATCGTGCCCTTGCTGCGCGATGCGCTTGCCCTGCGCGAGGCGTCACTGGTGATCTTCAGGGATCGCACCCTGGTCGAGTTCAAGACCGACAGGCTCGACGGACTCCACCGGTACGAGGAGCAGGGCCATGTCTCCTGGCAGATCGGGGCGTTCGCCGACCATCATTGCCATCTCGCCCTGGGCGCCGTGACCCGCGTGCTGTTCTCCGCCGAGCCCGTGCCCTGCCAGGGCAACCGGCTCAACTACACGATCTGGTTCCTCGTGCCGGGCGCCTGCGGCAATCCGTACCGGCCCGACGGCTATTTCTCGATCACGCTGAACAAGCCCTATCGCGCGGGCGTACCCCGACCGGAGGTGATCGACCCCGTGATGGCATTGTTCCGCCGCTATTCGGGCGAGTCCTGGGTCGACGCCGCCGCCCGCTTCCTCGAGGCGCTGGCCGAGGGGCCGCCGAGCCGGCGCTTCGACTGACGCCGCCCCGGGGTGCGGCCTGGCCGGAGCAGCTTCCCACGCAACGATGGACGAAAGCGGCCGCCGGCCGGGCCCGATTCCCGCACTGTCCTCGAGCCGAGCGGCGATGGTTCGGACGATCCGGGCCATCATACGATGCAGGCGGCATCGAGCCGGCCACGCCGCAACGTCGATCCCAACGGAGGCCCGAGCATGGATTCACTCGACAAGGACTACCCCCAGCGACTGCTCGCCCAGCGAGACGGCCCGTGCCTCTCGCTGTACCAGCCGACCCACCGTGCCTTCCCCGAGCGCCAGCAGAACCTGATCCGCTTCCGCAATCTCGTGAAGGACCTGGAGCAGTCCCTGCTGCAGCGCTATCCCGGTCGCGATGCCGCTCCCCTGCTGGCGCCGTTTCGCGAGCTCGCCGAGGACGCGGACTTCTGGAACCACCCGACCGATGGCCTGGCGGTGCTGGGCGCCCACGACCTGTTCCGCGTCTATCACCTGCGGCGCCCGGTGGCCGAGTTCGCGGTGGTGGCCGACAGCTTCCATACCAAGCCGCTGATGCGCATCGTCCAGTCGGCCGACCGCTACCAGATCCTCGGGATCGACCGGCAACGGGCCCGGCTGTTCGAGGGCAACCGGGACGGCCTCGAGGAGATCCCGATGGCCAGCGAGGTGCCCGCCACGATCGACGAGGCCCTGGACCGCGACATCGAGCGCGAGCGCGCGACGCGCTTCCATGGCCGGCCCGACAGCCGCAACACGGCGCGCCAGGGCACTGATGTCCGACAGGACAACATCGAAGCCGACACCGACGCCTTCTTCCGCGCGGTCGACCGGGCGGTGACCGAGCATCATTCGCGCCCCAGCGGCCTGCCGCTCCTCCTGATGGCCCTGCCCGACCACCAGTCGCGGTTTCGCAGGCTCAGCGCCAATCCCGCCCTGCTCGCCACCGGCATCGAGCGCAACCCCGACTCCGCGTCCCTGGAAGCCCTGCGCGAGGAAGCCTGGAAGCTGCTGCAGCCGCGCTACCTCGAGCGCCTCGCCGGCCTGGTCGACACCTATCGCGCCGCCCATGCGAAGGGCCAGGCCACCGACCAGCTGCCGGACGCCGCCCGCGCCGCGGTCGAAGGCCGGATCGCGTGTCTCCTGCTCGAGGCCGACCGCCAGCAGGCGGGACGCCTGGTGGTCGAGACCGGATCCATCGTGCCCGGCGACCTGGACAACCCGCATCTCGACGACCTCTTCGACGATGTCGGCGAACAGGCGCTGAGGACGGGTGGCGAGGTGGTGATCGTGCCGGCCGAATCGATGCCGACCGACACCGGCCTGGCGGCGACCTATCGCTTCTGAGTCGTGGTGGCCCTGGCCATGAGGGCCGGGGCTATACCTGCATGTTCATGATGTCGGTATAGGCGGCAACCAGGCGGTTGCGCACCGTCAGGGCCGCCTGGAACGACACCTGCGCCTTCTGCATCGAGGCCATCGTCTGCTCGAGGCCGACCGACGGGTCGCCGCTCTGGTAGGCCCTGATCATGGTCGCGCTCTCGTTCTGCGTCTGGCTGACCGACTTGAGCGCATCGTTCAGGGCCGTGCCGAAGCCGCCTTGCGAGCGCTCGGCCTGGCCCGCGCGCAGGGACTGGGCCTGTTTCTGCGAGGCCGCCTGCAGCGCCTGCTGCAACGCGCCTAGTGATCCGATTTCCATGGTCGATGCTCCCTCGAGGGCATGCCGGCATTGTTCCAGCCCCGGCCGCGACCGGGCCCGGAATAAGCGGGGCGGCGCGCCGCTAATTCGGCGCTTCGGGCCCTCAAGTTTTCCGCACAATCGTCCCGACCCTGCCAAGGAACCCGGAATCGAGACGAAACCGCGATGGACACATCCCTTACCGCACCGGCCGCCGGCGCCTCACCGCTCAGTGGCCTCGCCGCCCTGCCGGTCCGCCAGCTGCTGGTCCTGGTGTTCGGTATCGCAGCGCTCGCCGCGGTCATCGCGGCCGCCTTCCTGTATTCGAAGGAGAGCGACTACCGCGTGCTGTTCGCAAACCTCGAGGACCGTGACGGCGGCGCCGTCGTCGCCGCCCTGACCCAGCTCGACGTGCCCTATCGCTTCGCGGCGGGCGGCGGCGCGATCCTGGTGCCCGGCGACCGGGTACACGACGTGCGGCTCGAGCTCGCCGGCCAGGGGCTGCCGCGCGGCGGCACGATCGGCTTCGAGATCCTCGACAGCCAGAAGCTCGGCATGACCCAGTTCCAGGAGCGCCTCAACTTCCAGCGGGGCCTCGAGGGCGAGCTCGCCCGCTCGATCCAGTCGCTGGCCGCGGTGCGCTCCGCCCGCGTGCACCTCGCCATACCCAACAACAGCGGCTTCGTGCGCAAGCGGCAGTCCCCGTCGGCCTCCGTCCTGCTCAACCTGCACGGCGGCCGCGTCCTGGAACGCGCCCAGGTGGCGGGCATCGTGAACCTGGTGGCCGCCTCGGTGCCGGAGCTCACGCCGGGCCGCGTCAGCGTGATCGACCAGAACGGCATGCTGCTCTCGAGCCGGGAGGCCGACGAACACGGGCTCGATTCCGCCCAGCTGGACTACACGCGGCGCATCGAGGCCAGCTACATCCAGCGCATCGTCAGCATCCTCGAGCCCATCGTCGGCCAGGGCAATGTGCGCGCGCAGGTCACCGCCGAGGTGGACTTCACGCAGCAGGAATCGACGGCCGAGGTCTATCGACCCAACCAGGGCGGCGAGCCGGTCGCGATCCGCAGCCAGCAGCTCACCATCGATCCCGCCGGCAGCGGTGCCGCGGCCCAGGGGATCCCCGGGGCGCTCAGCAACCAGCCGGCGGCAGCGGCCCGTGCCCCGGCCAACGGGCCCGCGCAGGAGACCGGCGCCGGCGCCGCGGGCGCCGCCCCCGCCACCGCCCCGCACGCCCCGCGTGATACGGTCACGAACAAC
>DAIMFM010000133.1:0-2309 GCA_036724585.1 Burkholderiaceae bacterium
CATCCTGAAGGCGAACCCCACGCCATCGAGCAGGGGATAGAGCAGGCAGACCGCGCCCGAGATCGCCAGCGCGCTGGTGGCGACGAAGCGGCTGCCCCGGCCGATGCTGAGCCAGCCGCCCCCGATGCAGCCCAGGGCGCCGATGCCGATCACCGCGAACGCCGCCAGCGCCACCTGCGGGGCGGACAGCTCGATGGCATCGGCGCTGGCCGCATCGATCACGAGCCAGGGCACCAGCGCCCAGAAGGCGTAGAGCTCCCACATGTGGCCGAAGTAGCCGAAGGCCGCCGAACGGAAGCGCGGGAAGCGGAAGGCCCGCAGGCCGCCGCCCAGCAGGCTGGCGACGCGCGGCTTGCCGGCCGGCCGCAGGTTGGGGCCATCGCCCAGCAGGTGGATCGCGAAGCCGCCGGCGAGCGCCAGCACGGACGAGGCCAGGATCACGGACTGCCTCGGCAGTGTGCCGAAGGAGGCGCGCAGTCCGTAGGGCAAGGCAGTTCCCAGCGTCAGCATGCCGACGAGCAGGCCCAGCGCATTGCCGGTGTCGCCGCGCGTCCAGGTGATCACCAGCTTCATGCCGAGCGGATAGATGCCGGCGAGGCAGCAGCCGACGATGAAGCGCCATGCCAGCGCCGGCGCCAGGCTGTCGGCCAGCAGGGCGAAGCCGGCGTTGGCCGCCGCGCCGGCGATGCTGGCGACGAGGAAGATCCGGCTGGCGCGATAGCGGTCGGCCAGCCCGGTGACCGCGAGCAGCAGGGTGCCGGTGATGAAGCCCAGCTGGACGGCGCTGGTCAGCCAGCCGATGTCCGCGACGCCCAGGCCCCAGACCGCCTGCAGTTCGTCGGCCGCGCTGTTGGCGCTGAACCACAGCGAGGTGCAGAGCAGTTCGGCGACAACGATGACGGCCAGTGGCCTCATGGGCGGCGGTGACGGCGATGGTCAGGTGGCCGGATAGAGCATGTCGCGCACGTCGCGCTTGAGGATCTTGCCATAGCCGCTCTTGGGAAGCTCAGCGATGAAGCGCACTTCGCTGGGCTTCTTGTAGGAAGCGAGATGCCGGGTGCACCAGCCGATGACCTCGTCCTCGGCGAGCCGCGAGCCGTCCTTGGCGACGACGGCGGCGACGACGCGCTCGCCCCACTTGGGGTCGGGCACACCGAAGACCGTCGCTTCCTGGATGGCGGGATGGCGATACAGGATCTCCTCGATCTCGCGCGGATAGATGTTGGACCCGCCCGAGATGATCATGTCCTTCTTGCGGTCGGTCAGGAAGAGGTAGCCGTCCTCGTCGAGGTAGCCGATGTCGCCGGTATGCAGCCAGCCGTTGCGCAATGTCTCGGCGTTGGCCTCGGGGTTCTCCCAGTAGCCCTTCATCACCAGGTCGCCGCGGACCACGACTTCGCCGCTCTCGCCGGGCGGCAGGGGCCGGTCGTCGTCGTCGAAGATGCGGACCTGGACATGCAGGCATTCGCGGCCGACGGAGCCGAGCCGGCGGATCGCCTCCGGGCTCGACATGTCGTGCTCGTGCCGCGGCAGGTAGGTGCAGCCCATGGGCGCCTCGCCCTGGGCGAAGCCCTGCACGAAGACCTGCCCGAAGGTGCGGATCGCCTCCTCCAGCCGGTCGAGGTACATCGGGGCGCCGCCGTAGACGATGGTGCGCAGCGAGGAGATGTCGCGCTGCCGGTGGCTGTCGTCGTCGAGCATCATCTGGATCATGGTGGGCACCATGAACGCCGTGGTGACGCGGTGGCGCTCGACGAGCTCGTAGAAGGGGCCGGTGCGGAAGCCCTGGAACGTCGGGAACACATGGCCCGCCGCCCGCGCGACGTACTGGAAGGCCATGAGGCCGTTGGAGTGCGCGAGCGGCGCGATGTAGACGCGCCGGTCGTCGGGCTGCACCGGATTGCATTCGATCAGCTGGGTGGAGACCATCGTCATCAGGTTGCGATGGCTGAGCATCGCGCCCTTGGGCTGGCCCGTGGTCCCGGAGGTGTAGAAGATCCAGGCGAGGTCGTCGGCCGCCACCTCGCAGTCGGCGGCAGCCGGCTCGGCGGCCGCGAGCAGTTCCTCGTAGTCGAGCACGCCGGCCTGGCGGTGCGCCTCGTCGCAGTCGATCCCGATGATCGTGATGCCGGCCGGCAGCCCGTCGACCGCCAGCAGCCCGTCGAGATAGCGCCGGCTCGCGACCAGCACGCGGGCGCGGCAGTTAGCCAGGATGAAGGCGTGCTCGGCGGGATGCAGCCGCGGGTTCATCGGCACGATCACCATGCCGGCGCGCAGCGGCCCGAACATGGCCGCCAGGCCGCGCGGCT
>DAIMFM010000133.1:2319-8016 GCA_036724585.1 Burkholderiaceae bacterium
TGGTCAGCGCTACCTGGTGGTGGTGGCACCTGCCGGCGCACCGCCCGCGCCCGCGATGCCGGCCAGGGCGCTGGCGAGCCGGCCGGCCTGGTCGTCGAGCCAGCGGTAGTTCCTGATGGAGTCGCCATGGAGGGTGGCGGTACGGTTTCCGTGTTGCGCAGCAGTCCGGGTCAGCAGGTACGACAGGTTGTTCATCGAGTTTCCGGGAAATCAGTTCCGAGCAAGGATGGTGATCGCGATGGCGCCGGGCTCGTCGCCGACGGCGCCCCCCGCGCTGTGGGCCAGGCCGTGGCGCGGCGCCTCGAGCTGGCGCCCTTGCGCGCGCCCCTGGAGCTGCCAGACCAGCTCGACGAGCTGGCTCGCGCCGGTGGCGGCGCCCGGATGGCCGCGCGAGAGCAGGCCGCCGGAGAGGTTCACCGGCTTCGCGCCGCCCAGGGCGGTGGTACCGTCGCGCAGCATCCGCAGCCCCTCGCCGCGCGGCACGAGGCAGATCTCCTCGGTCGCGATCAGCTCGGCCACCGCCGAGGCATCGTGGACCTCGAGGAAGTCGACATCGTCCGGGCCGATCCCGGCCTCGTCGTAGGCCTGGCGGGCGGCGCGCGACACCAGCGGTTCGGCATCGCCCAGCACCGGCTTGCCGCTGCGCACGGCGGACGCCGCGACTTCGACGAGCGGGCCCTCGTAGCGGGCGCCGGCCGCCCTGGAGCAGACGATCATGGCGGCCGCGCCGTCGGTCAGCGGCGAGCACATCAGCGAACGCAGCGGCTCGGCGACCATGGGCGAGGCCATGACGTCCTCGACGGTGAGCGGCTTGCGGTACTGCGCGAAGGGATTGAAGCCCGCGTGATGGCGGTTCTTCACCGCCACCCGGGCGTAGTCCTCGGGCGTGGCGCCCGTCTCGGCCAGGTACTCGCGCGCGACCCGGGCGTAGTAGTTGTCCATGAACACGCTGCCGACGGGGCCGTCGCTCTCGATGGTCTCGCCGATCCAGGCCATCTTCTCGACGTCCATCGCGCCGAACAGCGCGCGCATGCTCTGCTTGCGGTCATCGGCGAACAGCCGGTCCATGCCGACGACCAGCACCATGTCGTACTGGCCGCTGCGCACCGACTGGATGGCCAGGTGCAGCGCGGAGGCCGCGGCCGCACAGGCGTTGTCGAGGTTGAAGACCGGCACGTCCTCGATGCCGGTGCCCTGCAGGGCGACCTGGCCGGGGACCGAGACCTGTCCGTCGATCGCGCCGCCGAAGGAGCGACCGCAGAACACCGCCTCGATGTCGCCGGGCGCGACGCCCGAATCGGCGAGCACGGCGGAGATCGCCTCGCGGCCGAGGCTGGCCACCGAACGATCGGGATACTTGCCGAAGCGAACCATGCTCGCGGCCAGGATGAATGCCTTTTCCATGGTGTTCCTGCTAGATGCGCCGGCTCGCGCCGGCCCAGTAGCGTTCGCGGATCTCGCGACGCAGGATCTTCCCGTAGGCGCTCTTGGGAAGCTCGTCGACCCGCTCGACCGAGCGGGGTCGCTTGTCGGTGCCCAGGCGCTCGCGGCACCACCCGAGGAAGGCCTCGTCGTCGAACGCCCCGTCGGAGCGGGTCACGACCAGCGCATGCACCTGCTCGCCCCACTTCTCGCTGGGAATGCCGATGACGATGGCCTCCTGGACATCGGGATGGGCATGCAGGGTTTCCTCCACCTCGCGGGGATAGACGTTGCTGCCGCCGGTGATGATCACTTCCTTCTTGCGGTCGGTGATGTAGAGGAAGCCGTCCTCGTCGAACTTGCCGATGTCGCCGCTGCGCTGCCAGATGCCGTGCCGGTCGGCCGCCGTCGCCTCCGGGTTGTCCAGGTAGCCGACCATCTGGTGGTCGCCCGAGGTGACGATCTCGCCCTCGGTGCCGGGCGGCAGCAGCCTGCCCTCGTCGTCCATGATCGCGACGGCGCAGAAGAGCAGGGGCGTGCCCGTGGAGGCGAGCCGATGCTCGAGCCCCTGCTCGATCGCGACGCGGTGCTGCTCCTGGTCGAGGTAGGCGACGAGCTGCGGCGCCTCCCACTGGCCGTAGCCCTGGACGAAGACCGGCCCCCATGCCCGCAGCGCCGCCTTGAGGTGCTCGACCGGCATCGGCGCCCCGCCGTAGACGACGGTGTGCAGCGACGACTTGTCGAAGCGGTCGTGGTCGGGATGCTGCAGGAGCATCTGGATCATGGTCGGCGCGAGGAAGGTGGTGGTGATCTTCTCGCGCTCGATCAGGCGCAGCGCCTCGAGCGCATCGAAGCGCGGCATCACGACCTGCCGGGCGCCGACCATGAAGTGGGTGAGCCCCATCGCGCCCGAGGCGTGGGACATCGGCGCCGCATGCAGCAGGATGTCGTCGGCGCTCGCCTTGCGGAACGGGCCCGCGAGGTGGTTGCGGATCACCACCAGCCAGTTGCGCTGGCTCAGCACGACACCCTTCGGCCGGCCGGTGCTGCCGGAGGTGTAGTAGATGCTGTGCCAGTCGGTCTCGTCCACCCGGTAGGGCGGCGCATCCGCCTCCTGCGCGCCCGCGAGGTCCTCGTAGCGCATCGCCCAGGCGGGATTGCGCTCGCCGACGCAGATGTAGTGGCGCAGCTTCGGCAGGCGTGCCCTCAGCTTGTCGACCGTCTCGGCGAACGATGCATCGAACACCAGGGTGCAGGCGCCCGAATGGCCCAGGGCGTGCTCGAAGTCGTCCAGGCCGTAGCGGGCGTTGAGCAGGGTGCGCACGAAGCCGAAGCGCGCCGCGGTGGCGTCGACCTCGAAGGTCTCGATCGAGTTGTACTGCAGGGAGGCGATCCGGCTGCCCTTCTCGAGCCCGAGCACCAGCAGGGCGCTGCCCAGGCTGCGGGTGCGCCGGTCGACGTCGGCGAAGCTCACCGCGCGGTCCGCATCCTGGAACGCGATGCGGCCCCGGTACTTCGAGACGGCGTTCCCGAAGAGCACATCGAGGTTCATTGCGCCCCCTGCGCGGAGAGGAGGTGGATGCAGCTCGACCACATGCCCATGTTCGAGGTGAGCCCCAGCCGGGCGCCTTGGACCTGACGCTGGCCGGCCTCGCCCCGCAGCTGGGTCACGATCTCGCTGACCTGGCCCAGGCCCGTCGCGCCCAGCGGGTGCCCCTTGGCGATCAGCCCGCCGCTGGGGTTCACCGGGATGCGCCCGCCGATCCGGGTCTCGCCCTCGTCGATCATCCGGCCGCTCTCGCCTTCCTTGCACAGCCCGAGCGCCTCGTAGGCGAGCAGCTCGGCCACCGAGAAGCAGTCGTGGGTCTCGACCACGTCCAGGTCCTCCGGGCCCACGCCGGCGCGCTCGAAGACGGCCTTCGCGTTGCGGGCGACGAAGTCGAGGTTGAACTTGTTGTGGGCGAGCTCCTCGGTGTCGGACACGAGGCCCGATGCCAGCAGGCGCACCGCGCGACTCGACGAGGCCATGCGATCGAGGTAGTCCTGCGAGCAGACCACGACGGCGGCCGCGCCGTCGGTCGTGGGGCTGCACTGGAACACCGTGATCGGGTCGCAGATCATCCGCGACTCCATCACCTGCTCGAGGCTGATCGGCTTGGGATACTGGGCGTTGGGATTGTGGACCGCATGGTCGCGGTTCTTCACCGTCACCTTGGCGAACTGTTCCAGGGTGGTGCCGAAGCGGCTCATGTGCTCCATCGCCATCAGCGAGAAGCGCATCGGCAGCACCGTGGTGCCCATCACCACCTCGGGGCTGTCCTCCGGATGGACGTTCAGCAGCACGCCGTGCTGCATCTTTTCGAAGCCGGCCACGACCACCAGGTCGTACTCGCCGGAGCGCACCGCCATGCTCGCCTCGCGCAGGGCCGTCGACGATGCGGCCGAGCAGTTCTCGACGTTGAGCACCGGGATGCCCGAGGGCCCGACCTCCTTGATGACGCGCTGGCCGGCGGCGACGCCCTGGTTCACGTGGGCCGCATAGAACTGCTGGACCTCCTTCCATTCGACCTCGGCGTCGCGCAGGGCGGCGCCGACCGCTTCGGCGGCCAGGGACTCGACGGTCCGGTCGGGGTGGCGGCCGAACTTGGTCAGGCCGATGCCGATGATGTAGGCGTTGGACATGTCAGCTCCTGGTCGTGGGACGGAATGCGAAGGACTGGCCGCAGGGCGGCGCATCGGCCGCCAGGCCGAGGGCCATGGCGCAGGATTCGACCCTGTCGCCCGCGCGCCACTCCTCGGGCGCCCGGTCGACGAGGTGCGTCAGCACCTGGGTGCCGCCGCCCAGCTCGACCATGCCGAGCACATAGGGGACCGCGCCGTGGTAGCCGGGAGGCGCCTGGCGGATGACGGTGAAGGACACCACCGTGCCGAGCGAGCCGAAGTGGTATTCGTGCAGCTCGTCGCCGAAGCACTTCACGCAGCGCGCCCTGGCGGGGAACATCTGCTGGCCGCACTGGCCGCACTCCGATCCGATCAGGTGGACGTCCCCGTTGGGGTCCACCTGGCTAAACGAACCGTCCTGGACCCGGAAAACGGTGTCTCCCGGGCAAGCTTCGCTCGCGGCGCCGCGCGCCGATACATTGCTCATGACTGTCTCCTGGAAAGCCGGTTGGTGCGGATGCGGCCGCCTCGCGGCCGCGGGCTACTCTTCGTGGGGTGCGCGCTCGAGCAGCACCTCCGTCGAAAAGCGCCAATGGAAATCGAAGAGCTCGGCGACCCGGGCCGTGTCGCCGCGCGCGCAGGCCTCGTAGATGTCGACGTGCTGCTGGTGCCACTTCCGGACCTGCGGCCCGTGGGTGCGCGGCCGCACCACATGCCGGATCAGGTTGCGCCGCGATTCCTCGACCATCCGGACGCGCCGCATCCAGCCCGAGGCGCGCACCATCACCATGTGGAACTCCTGGTTCATGTAGTACCAGTCGGCCGGCCGGTCCTCGTAGGCGGGCATCGCATCGAGCAGTTCCTTCATGCGCTCGAGGTCGGCCTTGGTGAGCCGGCCGGCGCCGCGGACCACGCCCAGCGCCTCGAGCGTGCGCGCGATGGCGCGCAGCTCGGCGCCGCTCTCGGCGGTGAGCTCGCTCACGAAGGCACCGCGCCGGGCGCGCAGGGTCACCAGCCCCTCGGCGGCGAGCTGGCGCAGAGCTTCGCGCACGGGGATGCGGCTGACGCCGAACTCCTCGGCGAGTTCCTCCTGGGACAGGCGCTGGCCGGGTTCGCGCTTGCCCTGGACGATCTCCTGGCGCAGCTGGCTGACGACCGTCTCGGCCAGGGTTCGGGTGTCGATGCGGTGCCCGCCCTCCGGGCGCCGACCGCCGGGTGAGTCCAGTTGCTCGATCAGTTTCATCGTCAGTTGACCATCAGGCTGGGCAACCAGAGCGACAGCGCCGGGAACGCCAGCAGCACGCCCAGCACCAGCAGCTCGATTGCAATGAAGGGCAGGATGCCCGAGTACATGTCCTTCGCGGAGATCTGCTTGTCGGACGCGCCCATGACCGCGAACAGGTTGAGTCCGACGGGGGGTGTGATGGCAGCGATCTCGACGAGCTTGATGACGATAACACCGAACCAGATGGGGTCCAGGCCCAGCGGCGCGAGCGAGGGATAGAAGAACGGAACGGTCATCACCATCATCGTCACAGTGTCGACGAAGCAGCCGAGGACCACGTAGATGACGATGATGAAGAGGATGAACAGCGCCGCGCTGAGCTGGGTGTC
>DAIMFM010000134.1:0-1946 GCA_036724585.1 Burkholderiaceae bacterium
CGAGCGCTCGGGCTTCACCGGCGAGGCGGCGAGGGTCGGCGATGCGATCCGCGTCCTCGGCAACCGCTCGAAGGAGCAGCGCAAGGCCCACATGAAGGCGGTGCGCATCACCATCGACGGTCGCAACTACGACATGTACCCGGAGCGGATCGGATCGGACTGACCCACCCGCATGGACCTGTTCATCGCCGTATTCGACGGCCTGCCGGGCGTCGGGCTGCTGCGCGATTCCGGCACCGCCTACCTGGTCGTCAATGCGGCGCACATCCTGTGCATCGGCCTCGTGGTCGGCGCGATCCTGCCGCTGGACCTGCGCCTGCTCGGCCTGTTCGCGCAGGCGCCGCTGGCCGTGCTCGGCCCGTTCCTCGCGCGCGCGGCGGCCGTGGGCGTGGCCGGCGCGGTCCTCACCGGCACCTGGCTCTTCGCCGTGAACGCGGCCGACTACGTCGGCAATCCGGCCTTTCTCGCCAAGCTGGTGCTGCTCGCCCTGGCGCTGTGCAATGTGGCGCTCCAGCACGGGCTCGGCGGCTTCCGGGCCGCGCTGGCAGGCGGCAGGGCCTCCCCGGCGACGAAGGCGCTGGCGGCGGCGTCGTTCGTCCTCTGGCCGCTGGTGCTGCTGGCCGGACGCTGGATCGCATTCGTATAGAGACACCCACAACCCCGGAGACATGGCATGCCCGACTTTTCCACCCTCAGGATCGAGCAGGACCCGAAGCAGGCGCGCGTCGCCCGGCTCCTGCTGAACCGGCCCGAGCGCCTGAACGCGATCAACGACGCGACGCCGCGCGAGATCCGCGCGGCCATCGAATGGGCCAACGCGAACGACGACATCCATGTGATCGTCGTCGAGGGCGCCGGCAAGGGCTTCTGCGGCGGCTACGACCTCGCCGACTACGCCGAGCAGGACATCGACCATCCCTGCCAGCAGGAAGCCCACCCCTGGGATCCGCTGGTCGACTACGCCTACATGAAGCGCAACACCGAGGACTTCATGAGCCTGTGGCGCAGCCCCAAGCCCACGATCGCCAAGGTCCATGGCGCGGCGGTGGCCGGCGGCAGCGACATCGCGCTGTGCTGCGACCTGCTCGTGATGGCCGAGGACGCGCGCATCGGCTACATGCCGACCCGCGTCTGGGGCTGCCCCACCACCGCGATGTGGACCTACCGGCTGGGCCCGGCGCGGGCCAAGCAGATGATGTTCTCCGGGGACGTCATCACGGGCCGTACCGCGGCCGAATGGGGACTTGCGAACTTCGCCGTCCCGGCCGGGGAACTCGATGCGCGAACCATGGCGCTTGCCGGGCGGATCGCCGGCGTGCCCCGCAGCCACCTCGCCATGCACAAGATGGTGGTCAACCAGGTCATGCTGACGATGGGGCTCGAGCAATCGCAGATGATGGCGACCGTTTTCGACGGCATCACCCGGCACAACCCCGAGGGGCTCTGGTTCCGACGCTACGCCCAGGAAGCTGGCTTCAAGGCCGCGGTCGAATGGCGTGACAGCGGCCGGCCGATCCCCGAGGGCGACGAGGCGCGGGCGCTGATCCGCGAGATGGATGCTCGCGCCGGCCGGGGGACGCCCTGATACGCGGCGGCGGCCTGCGCGCCCTCAGCGGGCGGTGCCGAGCGCCGCCGGCAGGCTCAGCTCCCCGGTCGAGTGGAAGCGCAGGCCGCTGAAGCCCTCGCCGTCGAGCTTGCCGCTGAGCTCGTAGCCGAGCTTGTCGCGCGGTGACCCGCCCAGGGCGCCCATCGCATGGCGCGCCAGGTCGAGCATCGAGACGCTCATCGGGATCGCGATGACCGTCTCGCCGTAGCGTGGCACCGTGCCGGCCTGGTTGCTGACGCCCGTGGCGAAGCGCCGGCCATCGACATCGAGGCGCACGAAGCTGCCGTTGAAGCGCAACGCCTGGTCGTTCGGGTTCTGGACGCGCAGCTTCACCAGCATG
>DAIMFM010000134.1:1956-8011 GCA_036724585.1 Burkholderiaceae bacterium
GCGCGCCTCCATCCCCTGGCCCTCGATGGGTTCGACGCCGGCGACGATCACTTCCACGGGCTCGCGCCCGGCCAGGCCGGCGCAGGCGGCCAGGAGCGCCGCGCAGGCGAGCACGACGGCGGCCATCCGGGCAATCAACATGGCGAGTCTCCTCGATCGGGGCCGGGCGGCCACTGCGCCCTGGCGAGGCGTCGGCGCAGCTCGACGGCCACCGCCTCGGCCCAGCGGCGGTAGCCCGCCGCGGACGGATGGAAGCCATCCTCGCACATCCACTTCGGTTCGGGGTCGAAATCGAAGCGCACGAAGTGCACGCGGGGCGTCTCGGCCACGACGGCAAGTGTCGCCTCGTTGAGCCGCGCCGCCGCCATGCCGAGCCAGCCGGCGAGCGGCCGGGGCAGTGCCGGGAACGCCTGCATCGGCGGGATCGCGCAGACGATCACCACCGGCTCGCGAAAGCGCCGTCCGATATCGGCGAGCAGCCTGCGCATGCCGGCGCGCCAGGCCGACGTCGAGCTGCGGCCGGTGGCGTCGTTGACGCCGATCGCGACAACGACGGCATCGAAGGCCTCGGGAGCGAGCCCTTCCACCCGGCGCAGCAGGTCGGCGAGGCAGTCGCCGGTGGCGGCCTCGAGCCGCCACTCGACCCGGTGATCGTCGGCGAGAAGCGCGACGAGCCGGCCCGCAAGCGCATCGGACTGCTCGGCCACGCCGACGCCGGCCGCGGAGGAATCGCCCAGCAGCAGCAGGCGCAGCGCGGGCCCCTCGCCGGCGACGCCCGCCCGCGGGCCGCCGGCCTCGGGCAGCCGCAAGGCCTCGCGGCGGACCCGTCGGCCCTGCCACAGCAGCAGCGGTGCGAGCGCGATGGTCGCGAGGACGAAGCGCACGGAGTCGCCCCTCGCCGGCCGGCGTCCCGTCTCAGTCGCGCAGCGGGAAGCCGACGAGCGCCTCGAGCTCGTCGAGCGCCTGCGCGGCCGACACGACCTTGATGGTGTGCATGCCCATCTCGCGCGCGGGCTTGAGGTTGATGCCGAGGTCGTCGAGGTAGACGCAGGCCTGCGGCTCGACTTCGAGCGCCTCGGTCATCATGCGGTAGATGCGGGGATCGGGCTTGCGCACCCCCGCCTTCGCGCTCTCGATGACGTGGTGGAAGAGTCCCATGATCGCGGCCTTGTCCGACATCGGCGGCGCGTCGGGATCGGCCCGCAGGAAGTAGTTGGTGATGCAGCCGATCTTCATGCGCTCGCGTAGCCGGCGCAGCGCCTCGACCATCTCGGGCCGCACGGCGCCGGCCAGCAGCGCCAGCACGTCGGCGCCGCGGACCTCGTGGCCGAGCGCCGCGCTCTCGGCGGCGAACAGCGCATCGAACTCGGCGGCGGTGCAGGCGTTGCGCTCGATCCGCGCCCAGGCGTTGTCCAGCGGATTGCGGGCGTTGACCGAGCGCAGGAAGCCCTCGGGCAGGCCTCGCTCGCGCTCGTAGCGCAGGAAGGCATCGAAAGGGCTGTCGCTGATGACGCCACCGAAATCCCAGATCACCGCCTCGATCGTCATGCGACAGCCCGTCTCCTAGGGAAGCGATTCGAAGAATGCCCGCGCCTGCGCATGGCAGAACGGGGGCTCGTAGCCGCCATGGTAGCTGCCGTAGTAGGTGGCGAACTCGGCCGTCGTCGGATCGGTCGGCGCCACCCCGCCCGGCCCGAAGGTGGCCTGGATCATCGGGTCGACGTCGACGGACACGACGTTGCCCACGCCCCGTGCCGTGAAGTCCGCCATCAGCACGTCCTGGTGGATCGCCGGCGGCACGGTCGGGTCGGCGGCGCCGCCGCAGAGCATGACCGGCGCGGCCGGCGTCCAGCCGAGCAGGTCGTTGCGCGTGGCGTCGACGAACAGGGGATTGTCGGGATTGGTCTTGACGTCCTGCAGGTAGGCCAGGTCGAACAGCGCGTCCTGGGCCTGCTTCGGCGTGCCGCCCGGCAGTGCGCCGCTGGTGACGAGCGTGGTGTAGGTGAGTGTCGGGCTCGGCAGCAGGTCGTGGATGCCGGCGGCATAGGGCGCCTTGAAGATCTCGGACGGGTCGGTGTAGATGTTGCCGTAGACCTTCTGCCAGGCGGTGATGATGAAGGGCACGAAGTACTGGTAGCCGGCGATCGGGTTGTCCAGGTCGGCGTTCGAGAAGGAACCCGACAGGTTGTAGGGCCCGGCCAGGTGGGCGCCGGCCACCACCCCGATCTCGCCGGCCATGTCGCGCTCGATGGCGCGCTGGGTCGCCATCGACGAGTGACCACCCTGCGAGTAGCCGCTCAGCATGACCTCGCCGTTCAATGGCGCGCCGAGTTCCTCGGCCGCCTTGCGCGCCGCCCGGATCGAGTCGATGACGCTGCTCGCCTCGGAATCCGCATGCAGGTAGGGATGGAAGGGATAGTTCGACTGCGCATAGCCCAGGTAGTCGGTGGCAACCACCGCGTAGCCCTGCGCCGCGTACATCGCGGCGAGCAGGAAGGCCTCGGCGTCCTGCGGATCCGCCATCGTGCGCGGCTTGTATACGTCGGTGCCCCGGGCGTATGCGAGCAGGGGCGCCGGATCCGCATCGCAGGCGCCCGTCGGCAGCATCAGCGCGCCAGAGACCTGGATCCGGTCGCCGTTCGGCAGCCGGTCCTCGCCCTGGGCGCCGACGGTGCGGTAGGCGAGGCGCACGAACTCGACGTCGCACCGCGCCGGACCGGTGAGGGCGTGCAGGCCTTCGGCCGTGGTGATGGCGTCGATCTGCGCGGCCGTCAGGGTTGCGAGCATGCCGTCGGCCGCCGGCGCGACGAGCGAGCCGCGCTCGGGCCCGGAACCACTGCCGCAAGCCGCGAGCCATGCCGCGACGAGCGCGACGCAGCCAAGTCGAACATACCGGGTCATCCTTGTCTCCTTTCGTGCCTGCACCCGCGGCCGCGACGGGGACCCGTCGCGCACCGGAAGCATCTCTCGATGCGTATCGTAGGCCGAGTCGGCCGCGGCCGCTACGCCCAGCGCGCGGGCTCGGCGCGCGCGGGCGGCTCGTAGTCGGCCCAGAAGGCCCGCAGCTCGCCGCGGGGGTCGTCCTGGGCCGCGATCGCGTCGGCCCCGAACACCATCGTCGCGCGCCGCGGCACCGAGAAGGCCGGCCATTGCGCGATCCGCTCGTTGTTGGGATCGCCGGTCTCGGCGAACGCGCACCAGGCCGAGGCGATCGCGTCGGCGAGGATCCGGTTCCCGTCGCTCGGCCCGTTCAGGCCGTGGCGGATGTCGTACATGCTGGGGCCCAGGTCGACGCTATGCGTGGCCCCGTAGCGCCCGCCATAGGCGGGGCTGGGCGCGGTCCAGAGGTACTGCCACACCGGCGCCCCGCCCTGCGCGAGCTTGCGCTCGGCGATCCGGTGGATGCCGCGGCGGAACATCAGGTCGGTCTCGATCCGGGCCTGCAGCAGGTAGGGGCTCGCCTGCGGATCCTCGGCGCGATAGCGCTCGATGAGCCAGCCGGCGCGCTCGCCGACGTGGCCGGCGACCTCGTACTCGAGGCCGGCCCAGTCGAGGCGCAGGTTGTTGAGGCGATAGCTGCGCTCGTCGAGGGTCGAACCGACGATGAGCGGAACATCGCGCCCCGTGGGCGGGGCGTCGGGGTCGAATGGATGGCGCGGTATCGCGCCCTTCCTGAGGATCACCGGCAGGAAGACGCGCGGCCCCTGGCCGGGCGTCCTGAAGTCGCGCTCGACCGCCGCCTGCGCCAGCAGGAGCTCCTCCATCGAGAATCCGGCCAGGGCATCGAGCCGGTCGGGGCCGAGCCGCAGCTGGCGCAGGAACGCCTCGGCGTAGCGGGCGGATTCCTCCGGCTCGATCAGTCGGGTCGAAGGACCGCTCATGACGCCGGCACGATGGAACAGGCCTTGCGCGGACGGCATGGCCAGCAGGGTGGAGGTCTTGATGCCGCCGCCCGACTGCCCGAAGACGAGCACGCGGGTAGGATCGCCGCCGAAGGCCGCGATATTCTCGCGCACCCACTCGAGGGCGGCCACGATGTCCATCATGCCGGCGGTGCCCGAATCGGCATAGCGCTCGTCGCCGAAGGCGCCGAGATCGAGATAGCCGAAGGCGCCGAGGCGGTGGTTCAGGGTGACGACCACGGTATCGCCGAAGCGCGAGAGCAGCGAGCCGTCGAACATCGGCAGGCTGCCGGAGCCCGAGTACCAGCCGCCGCCATGCAGGTGCACCATGACCGGGCGGTTCGCATGCGGATCGAGCGAGGAGGTCCACACATTGAGCACCAGGCAGTCCTCGCCCATGCGGCCCGGCTGCAGGTCGTACAGCGTGATGTCCGAGTAGGCACCCTTGCGGGTCGAGGGGAACTGCGGCGCGTAGGGGCCGTGGCCGGTGGCGTCGCGCACGCCGGACCAGGGCAGCGGCGGCCTGGGCGGCAGGAATCGGTTGGCGCCGCCGGTATCGTCGCCATAGGGGATGCCCTTGAAGGCGAGCGTGCCGTCGACCGCGAGGCCGCGCACCCGCCCGCAGGCGGTCTCGACGATCGGGAACAGGCTGGACGGGCGCATCTGCGATATCTCCTTTCTCCGGCCGCCGCGGGTGCTAGCGTCCCACGAATCGCGGCGGTCGCTTCTCCATGAAGGCGCGACGGCCTTCGCGATAGTCCTCGCTGTCGAAGCAGGCGTCGACCAGGGGCGCGACCTCGGCCGCCGCGGCGACGTCCGAGTAGCGCTCGAAGGCCTGTACCGCCGCCTTGGCGGCGCGCACGGTCAGCGGCGCATTGGCGGCGATGCCCGCCACGTACTCGTTGACGCGGGCCGCGATCGCCTCGTCCTCGACGACGAAGTTCACCAGGCCGACGCGCAGCGCCTCCTGCGCATCGAGCTGGCGGGCCGAGAACAGCATGTCCTTGCAGGTGGCCGGCCCCACGAGGCGGGCGAGCTTTGCGATACCCGCGTACTCGTAGCCCAGCCCGAGCCGGGCCGCCGGGATCCCGAAGCGGGAGGCCGGCGTCGCGAAGCGCACGTCCGCCTCGAGCGCGATCGCGAGGCCGCCACCGATCGCATGGCCGCGCACCATGGCGACCAGCGGCCGGGCGAGTCGCGCCAGCCCCTGCTGGCCGCGCGCCGCGATCTCCCCGTAGCTGCGGCGCTGTTCGGCGCTGGCGCGGCTCTGCTCGAACTCGGAGATGTCGGCGCCGGCCGCGAACGACTTGCCGCCGGCGCCGTGGATCACGACGACCCGCACTTCCGGGTCGGATTCGAAGGCGGCCGCGGCCTCGCCGAGGCCCGCCCACATCTCGAGGGAGAGCGCGTTGCGCCGCGCCGGATTGTCGATGGTGAGCCAGCCGATCCCGTCGCGCACCTCGGCGCCGATCTTCGCGGTCGACAGCGCGATCCGTCTCGTGCCCATGTCTCGTCATTCCCCTTTGCCTGGACCCCGCAGGCTAGCGACAAACGCCCCCTGCCTCAAGCGTGGCCTCCACGGGCATGGCATCGTCCTTGCATGATCGGCGCGTCGCCACCGCATCCGGAGGACAGCAGCGATGAAGTTCATATTCGAGGTGAGGATGAAGCCGGGGTACACGGTCGAGGAGTACGCCCGGGCCTGGGTCGAGGCGAGCCGCATCATCCAGCAGGCCCCGGGCGCACGTGGTACCTACCTGCACCGCAAGATCGGGGAACCGGACACCCTGCTCGCGATCGCCACCTGGGCATCGAAGGCCGACCGCGATGCCAAGGACGACCAGCGCAGCGAGACGGTGCGCCGGATCCTTGCCGAGCATGCGCGGAAATGCGAGATCACCGTGATCGGGGAGTTCGAGGAGCCGGAATGGCGGGTGCTGCCCGAGGGCGGCGACGAGGGGAACGGGTAGCCGCGGGGTACGGCACTTGCAGCCCACCCGGCATGTCACCCATGGAGGCAAGCATGTCGGAAGCGAACAGGCAGGGCGCCGAGAGCAGGTTGATCGACGTGGACCGGGAGCAGGAACTCGAGCACTGGGCGAAGAAGCTCGATGCCACGCCGCAGCAGGTGAAGGACGCCGTGGAGGCCGTGG
>DAIMFM010000135.1:0-7977 GCA_036724585.1 Burkholderiaceae bacterium
ACGAGTTCGCCGGCCTCGACCGGCACGATCGCTGGTACACGAGCGGGCTCTATGGGGCCGCCATCTTCGACATGGAGCCCGGCGGCGCCGCCCGCCGCCTGCTCGATGCCTGGTGCGGGACCATCCGCTGCGCCCGGGACGGGGAAGCGCTCGGCTTCGTCGCCATCGGGCAGAACCTCTATACACAGGCCGATCGGCGCCGGGCAGTGCCGCTGCCCGGCGACGCGCGGCAGGACTGGTGGATCATCCAGGAGGTGAGCGTTCGGACCTGGTCGCCGAGGGGCGGCTCCACCTGGGCAATCTCGATACCCATGTCGGCGCCGGCGTCGCCCTGCGCTTCGGGGCCGCGCTCGATGGTGCGCGCCTGCCCGCCGAGGCGCGCGACGCCCTGCCCGGCGTGCGCAGCCCCGCCGGCTGGCATGCCGTGCTCGGGGCGCGGGCCCGGGCCGTGGCCTTCGACGGCCTCGTCGAGGGACCGGCCTTCGGCTATTCGCCCACGGTACGGGCCCGGCCCTTCGTGGTCGAGGGCTATGCGGGCGTTGCCTACCGCTTCGCGCGCAACCTGGAACTGGGCTTCATGCTTTCGCGTCGTTCGTCGGACTTCAGCGGCGATACTGTGCCGGCCGGCAGCCTCACCGGGCACACCATCGGCGCCATCCGGCTCGACTGGCGGTTCGATCGCTGAGCGGCAGGGCCGCCAGCGGCCCTGCACGGGCGATCGCCACTAGACGGTTCGCGCCAGCGCTTCCATGGCGCACCGGACCCGCGCCTCGCCGGAACCGGTCACCGGCTGCCAGGCGATCCCATGGGCGTCCAGGACGCCGACGAGCCGGCCGTGGATACGGTCGCGCGTGCCGGGGTCCATCCGCATGATGCCGTCGGCAACCCATGCGATGTCGGGCATGCACACCAGGGTCGCCGTATAGTCGCGCTGCCGCTCGATGGCATCGGGCAGCAGCCCGGGATCATCGAAGCAGTCGAGGCTGTAGAGGGCGACCATGAGGGGCGTGGTGTCGCACACCACCCAGTCCAGGCCGCGCTCGGCGGCGGCAGCCAGCGCAAGGCGTTCGCGCCGTGCCTGTTCGGCGGCGATGCCGGCCTGCTCCTCCATCCGCGGCACCCTGGCGGCCTGGTGGCAGACCTCGCGCAGGTACTCCTCGACGACGATGCCGTCGAGCCGGACCCCCAGCGCGGCGGCAAGGCGCGACTTGCCGGTGGACTCCGCCCCCAGCACCGCGACCCGGCGCGGCCCGGGCCTGCTCAGGCCGCGGTTGCCCGCCGCTCGGGCGAACTCAGTTGGCGAAGCCATCGATGCCATCCAACGGCGGCGAGTACGCAGAAGATCGCATAGAGGATCGCGGTCAGGTACAGGGACTTGTAGGCGAACAATGCCGTGCCGGCCATGTTGACGCCCAGCCAGACCGGCCAGGCCTCGATGAGTTTACGTCCCATCAGCAGCGTCCCCAGCACGCTCCCGGCGGTCGGAAAGGCATCGAAGTACGGCACGTCCGTATCGGTGAAGCGCGACAGGCCCAGGCCGAGCACGCCCCAGGCCGCCAGCCAGCCCAGCGCGAGCAGGGGCCAGCGACCGGCCTCGAGGCGGGCGATGCGCAGCCCCGCCGGATCATCCGCCGGCGGGGCCGCCCCGCCCCGGCGGCCATGGAGCCATTGCGACCAGCCCCAGATCGCCATGGCGGCGAAGAAAAGCTGCAGGCCCGCCTCGCCATAGAGGCGATGGGCCTGGAAGAGCCAGCCATAGAGCAGGCTGCTGGTGAAGGCGAGCGGCCAGGCCCAGTGGATCTCGAGGACCTCGAGTACGACGCAGGCCAGGGCCAGCCCGAAGGCCAGCAGTTCGAGCAGGCTGAGCGGATAGCCCCAGGCGACGATGACCGGATCGAGCACCGTCGCCTGGGAGGATGTCAGGCTACGACCGGTCCGGTCTTGCGCCGGGTCGCCCGGGCCAGCACGACCGCGACCGCGACCAGGCCCAGGCCGGTGACCGAGAGCTCGATGTGGCTGTACGGAATGTGCTGGCCGCCGCCGGGCAGGGCGAACGCGAAGCCGCCGACGAGCATGATCAGCCGGCAGGGCCAACCGATGGGACTGCGCCGGAAATCCCCCACGCCCGGCAGATAGCCTTCGAGCGCGCTGCCCGCCAGGTAGATCCCGATGAATGCGGTGGCGATCGCGAAGATGACGTTGTAGGCCGACCCATCGAGGATCAGGGCCGGATTGAGCACGAACAGGAAGGGGACCAGGTACATCACCGAGCCGAGCCTGACCGAGGAAAGCCCCACCTTCATCGGCGCGGCCCCGGCGATGCCCGCGGCGACGAAGGCACCGAGCGCGACGGGCGGCGTGATGAAGGAGACCATGCCCCAGTACATCATGAAGAGGTGGACCGCCAGCGGATTGAAGCCGGCACTGACCAGCGAGGGCGCCAGGACGATCGCGAGGAAGATGTAGCAGGCGGTGATCGTCATGCCCATGCCGAAGATGAAGCTGGTGAGCGCCCCCATCAACAGCAGCACGTAGATGTTGTCACCGGCGAGGAACACCAGGTCGTTGGCGAGCGTCCCGGCCAGGCCCGTCACCGACAGCGCGCCGATGATCATGCCGACGCCGGCCAGCAACGCGGAGAGCTCGATGAGGGCGCCGCCGATGCCGACCATCAGGTTGCCGAGCTTCTTCAGGTTCAGGCGATGCGCTTTCGTGACCTGGTTGATGACGAGCAGCAGCGCCGTGGCATAGAACGGCGCGAGCGATTCACGCTGCAGCACCAGCAGCATCCAGACCAGGACCACGAGCACGAAGATGTAGTGCCAGCCCTCGGCGAAGGTCTTGCCCAGTGACGGCAGCTCCTCGCGCGGCAGGCCGCGCAGGTGGTGGCGCGCCGCGTACGCATCGATCTGCACGAACAGGCCGAAGTAGTAGAGCAGCGACGGAATCGCCGCGGCCATCGCGATCTCGACATAGGGCAGGCCCAGGAACGAGGCCATCACGAAGGCGGTCGCTCCCATCACCGGCGGCATCAGCACGCCGCCGGTGGAAGCGCAGGCCTCGACGCCGCCGGCGTAGCGGGGCTCGAAGCCGGTACGCTTCATCGCGGGGATGCTGACCACGCCGGTGGTGAGCACGTTGGACACCACGCTGCCGCTGACGGAGCCCATCAGCCCGCTGGCGAAGATCGAGACCTTGGCGGCGCCGCCGCGCACCCCGCCGAACAGGGCGAATGCGATGTTGTTGAAGAAGGGCGCGGCGCCGGTGAACTGCAGGGCGGCACCGAACATCACGAAGCCGATGACGAGCTCGCCGAACGCCTGGGTCGGGATGCCGACGACGCTCTCCGAACTGGCGAAGTGGTAGGCCGTCGTGGTCGCGATGTCCTGCGGGAATCCGGAAATCGGGCCCGGCATGATGCCGGCGACCACCGGATAGATCGAGAACAGCGCCACCACCACGAAGACGGCCATGCCGCCGGCGCGACGCAGCGCCTCGAGGACCAGGACCCAGCCGACGGCCGCGATCCAGACGACATGCGTGGGCGGGCTGTACTCCCAGCCCTCCTCGGCGATGCGCTGGCCATTGAAGGAAAAGAACATGAACACCGCAAGGAGGATCACGAACAGCAGCGCGTCGTACCAGGGCACATGGTCGCGCGGCGCCTTCGCGCTCGCCGGCATGATCAGGAATGCCGCGCCCGTCAGCAGGCCGCACAGGGCGTAGAGGTAGGAGTTGGCGAGGATCGCCTCGCCCGTCAGGTGCAGGTTGAGCAACTGGTTGAGCGCCAGCAGCAGGGCAAGCGACGTCAATGTGATCAGGAGCACCCGCCAGCCGCCGCTCAACTGCCGGTAGCGCGATTCGGAGGCTTCCGCCCTGGCCAGTATCTCCCTGGCCTTGGCGATCTCGGCGTCGGTCTCGCCCGGGCCAGCCCCGTTGCCTGCGTCTGCGGTCATGCGATTTCCGCGGCGAAGTCCCGCCGCACTCCGGAAAGGATCAGAACAAACAAGAAGCCGCGGCGCCCCGTGGGACGCTGCGGCTCGTCGGTCATTTCAGGCGGGCGCTGCAAGGATCACCAGTCCTCGATGACGACGTCCATCCCGGCGTCGCGCAGGGCGCCGGCCCGTGCCCGCTGCCAGGCGGCCATGTGGGCATCGCCGTCGAGGTCCTGCGCCAGCACCTTCTTCCAGGCGTCGGCCAGCACCTGCTGGCGCTTGACCAGCATGTCGTTGTGCTTCTGGTGGGCATCGGTCCACATGCCCTTCGCCTTGAAGTACTTGATCGCGCCCTCGTGGTAGGGCACCACCCACTCGAGGTTCTGGCGATCGAGGCCCCAGCCGTAGTTGCCCGGCGCCGCGTCCTTGTACATCGGATACGCGTCGTCCATGGCATGCATCATGTTGTAGACATCGTCGACCTTGCGATCGGCCATGGTGGTCAGGATCGGATAGGGATAGACGGACGATTCGATCGGCTTGTCCTTCTGGATCCCGGCGCCATCGGTGGCCTTGGTCGGCACGAAGTACGGCCCGATCGCCTGGACCCGCTTCCAGCCTTCGGCATCCGAAGCCGGCATCAGGGGGTAGACGATGCCGCGGGGCGACTTCTCCAGCGCATAGGCCTTGCCCGAGACGGACACCGAGAAGCCGGCGTCGGACTGGTCGTTGATGATGGCGTCGAGCGAGGCGCCGTAGCCACCGAACTCGACCTTCTCGACGTCATCCCAGGTCAGGCCCGCGAAGGCGAGGACCGCCGTGATGTTCTGGTTCAGCGCGGGGGCGCCGATCACCCACGAGACCCGCTTGCCCTTGAGGTCGGCAACCGTCTTCACGCCGATGTCGCCGGCGACGATCATCGTCGCGGCCTGGCCCGAGATATTGGTGAGGAGGATGCGCAGGGGCATCGGCCCCCAGTCCTTGTTGCCGAACTCGTACAGGCCTTCCTGCCCCATGTAGGTACCGACGCCGTTGGCGACGAAGTCGAGCCGGCCGGTCTTGAGCGGCAGCATCCGGGAAACGTCGTTCTTGCCCGGGATGATCCGCAGGTTGGTGCCGTACTTGTTCTTGAAGGCGCTGCCGATGGCGACCGACTGGTTGTAGCCGCTGGAGCCGACGTCGTACGCGCTCCAGGCCATGGTTTCGGGCAGCTTGGGATCGGCGGCGAGCGCCGGCTGGGCAGCGAGCGAGGCGGCGGCGGCAAAGGCGCCACCAATTACCGCGAGGCGGATCTTCATGGGGTGTCTCCTCTGGTCTGCTTGTGGCCGGTTCGGCCCGACGCTCAGGCGGCGCCGGGCATCGTGGCGCATGATGTTAGCACCCGCCCCTTCGCCCTTTGCACTAGGGCATTCCGACGGCAGGACCCTGTTTTCACCACGACGGGTCGTGGCGAAAACAGGATGCGTCCAACATGCGCCACGCAGGCATCAGACCCGAAGACGGACCGGCGATCTCACCACTTCTCGAGCACGACCGCCATGTCGGCCGCGCGCAGCGCCTCGGCCCGCGCCTTCTGCCAGGCCGCCATGTGCGCATCGCCGTCGAGCTTCTGCGCCAGCACCTTCTTCCAGGCGTCGGCCAGGATCTCCTGGCGCTTCACCAGCATGTCATTGTGCTTCTGGTGGGCATCGGTCCACATCCCCTTCTCCTTGAAGAAGCGGATCGCGCCCTCGTGGTACGGAGCCACCCATTCGAGGTTCTGCTGTTCGAGCGCCCAGCCGACGTTGCCCGGCGCGGCGTCCTTGTACAGCGGGAAGGCGTCGGCCATCGCCTTGGTCATCGCGTAGACCTCGTCGGCCTTGCGATCGTCCAGGGTGTGCAGGATCGGATACGGGTATGCCGCGCTCTCGACCGGCGCTTCCTTGGAAAGGCCCGCGCCCTGGGTCGCCTTCACCGGGACCATGTACGGGGCGACCGCCTTGACGCGCTTCCAGCCTTCGGTATCGGAAGCCGGCATCGCCGGGTAGACCAGGCCTCGGGGCGACTTCTCGAGCGCATAGGCCTTGCCCGAGACGGACACCGAGAAGCCAGCGTCGGACTGGTTGTTGACGATCGCGTCGAGCGAGGCGCCGTAGCCGCCGAACTCGACCTTCTCGACGTCGTCCCACGTCAGGTCCGCGAAGGCGAGGATCGCGGTCAGGTTCTGGTTGAGCGCAGGCGCGCCGATCACCCACGAGACCCGCTTGCCCTTGATGTCGGCCACCGTCTTCACGCCGGTGTCCGCCGCGGTGATCATCGCCAGCGTCTGGTCCGAGATGTTGGTCATCAGCAGGCGCACCGGCAGCGGCCCCCACTCCTTGCCGCCGAACTCGTACAGGCCTTCCTGGGCCATGTAGGAGCCGACCCCGTTGGCGACGAAGTCGAGGCGTCCGGTCTTGAGCGGCAGCATCCGCGAGACATCGTTCTTGCCCGGGATGACGCGCAGGTTGACGCCGTACTTGTTCTTGAGGGCGGCGCCGATCGCGACGGCCTGGTTGTAGCCGCCGGAGCCGACGTCGTACGCGCTCCAGGCCATGGTTTCGGGCAGCTTGGGATCGGCGGCGAGCGCCGGCTGGGCAATGAGCGAGGCGGCGGCAAGCGTCGCGCCGATCGCGGCGAGGCGAAAATTCATCGACTGTCTCCTGGTATCCGGAATTCGTCTCGCGAACCGAGCCTCACGGCCGATACGCAGAGGGCGCGTCCGTTACGCGCCGCCGCATGGTAGCACTACCCGGTCGGCCGGATCACCAGTCCTCGATTCCGACCTCCATCCCGGCCTCGCGCAGGGCGGATGCACGCGCCTCCTGCCATGCGGCAATGTGCTCCTCGCCTTCCAGGTTGCGCGCGAGCACCTTGCGCCACGCTTCGGCCAGCACCTGCTGGCGCCTGATGAGTCCATCGTTGTGCTTCTGATGGACATCCGTCCACAAGCCCTTCTCCTTGAAGTACTGGATCGCACCCTCGTGATAGGGCACCACCCACTCGAGGTTCTGGCGATCGAGCGCCCAGCCGTCATTCCCCGGCGCCGAATCCTTGTAGAGGGGGTACGCCTCGTCCATCGCCTGCATGACCGCATAGACGTCCGCCGCCTTGCGATCGGCCAGCGTCGTCAGGATCGGATAAGGAATCATCGACAGTTCGATCGGATCGTCCTTAGACAGATTGGCTCCATCCGTTGCCTTGACCGGCACGAAGAAGGGCGCGAGCGCCAGGATCCGTTGCCAGCCTTCCGTGTCCGCCGCAGGCATCGGGGGATAGACGAGGCCGCGTGGCGACTGGGCCAGCTCGTACGTCAGGCCGGCCAGCGAATTGGCGAACGCGGCATCGGCCTGGTCATTGATGATGCCCTTGAGACCGGCCCCGTATCCGCCGAACTCCACCTTCTCTACATCGCCCCAATCGAGACCGCCGAACGCAAGCAGGGCGGCCGTGTTTTTCTGCAGGGCCGGTGATCCGATAACCCAGGAAACCCGCTTGCCCTTGAGGTCCGCCACTGTCTTGACGCCCGTATCGGCGGCGACGATCAGCGGAAGAGCGAAGCTGCCGATATTGGTCAGCAGGATCCGGACAGGCATGGGTCCCCAGTCCCTGGCACCGAACTCGAAGACGCCTTCATGCTGCATGTATGTGGCGCTGCCGTTGGCAACGAAGTCGAGCTGTCCATTCCTGAGCGGCATGATCCGCGACACATCGTTCTTGCCCGGGATGATCCGCAGGTTGACTCCGTACTTGGTCTTGAACGCGCTCGCGATTCCGACGACCTGGCTGTAGCCACCGGATCCGACATCGTAGGCACTCCAGGCCATCGTCTCCGGCAGGTTCGGGTCCGCGGCAGCGGGCTGGATGGCGAACACGCTCGCCGCCACCATGGCAGCCGTGAAGGAAAAGCGGCGCGGCATCGTTGGCCTCCTCTTGTAGGGGGTCCGCCAGCCTACACCCATGCGGCTCCGCGCCATACCTCGGCTCGGCGATAATCGACACATGCCCAAGATCCTGCTCGTCG
>DAIMFM010000136.1:0-1010 GCA_036724585.1 Burkholderiaceae bacterium
CCCACCATGCGTCGAACGTCCCGCATCAGCGGCGCCGCGACATCGCGCGCCCTGGCCGCGCCCTGGTGCAGGATCTCCTCGACCTCGTCGGGATTGGCGATCAGTTCGTCGTAGCGCGCGCGCATCGGGGCCAGCTCGGACTCGAGCAGCTCGAACAGTTGCTCCTTCGCCTTGCCCCAGGCCAGGCCCTCCTCGAGCGCCCGGCGGAACTCGTCGGCCTGCGCCTCGTCGGCGAAGGCACGGTAGATGGCGTACAGCTGCGAGCCTTCGGCATCCTTCGGTTCGCCGGGCGCCCGCGAGTCGGTGACGATGCGACGGATCGACTTGTGCAGCCGGTCCGGACCGCCTTCGAACAGCGCGATGACGTTGTCATAGCTCTTGGACATCTTGCGTCCGTCGAGGCCGGGCAGGGTGTCGGTGCTCTCGTCGGTCTGCCCCTGCGGCAGCACGAAGGGACCGTCGCCCGTACCGAAGACGCGGTTGAAGCGGGCGGCGATGTCGCGTGCCATCTCGAGGTGCTGCAGCTGGTCGCGGCCCACCGGCACCAGGTGCGCGTTGAAGAGGAGGATGTCGGCCGCCATCAGCACGGGATAGCCGAAGAGCCCCATGCTGATGCCGGCATCGACGTCCTCGCCGGCGGCGTTGTTCCGGTCGACCGCCGCCTTGTAGGCGTGGGCGCGATTCATGAGCCCCTTGGCCGTGACACAGCCGAGGATCCAGGCGAGCTCGGTGGTTTCCGGCACGTCGGACTGCCGGTACATGATGACGGCCTGCGGGTCCAGGCCGGCGGCGAGCCAGCTGGCCGCGATCAGCAGGCGCGAGCGCTGCACGCGCGCGGGATCGTCGCACTTGACCAGCGCATGCAGGTCCGCAAGGAAGTAGAAGGACTCGACGTCGGCCCGCCGACTTGCGGCCACCGCCGGCCGGATGGCGCCGACGTAGTTGCCGAGATGGGGGGTGCCGGTCGTGGTGATGCCGGTGAGGACGCGCTGCTTCATCGATCCGCCTGC
>DAIMFM010000136.1:1020-7447 GCA_036724585.1 Burkholderiaceae bacterium
GGAGGGTCGTCCATGCTAGCGCAGCCTCGCGCCCCTTGGCTCCGAGCAGCGACAACGTGCGAAAAAGTGTATCGCCGGCCGACCGAAGAAGCCGGTCCCATGCGATGACCGGCGCCCGGCAGCCAGCGCTTGTGGCTGCGCCGGGCGCCCCGCGCTTCGCGCGGGTACAGGCCGTCTAGCGTCGGCGCTTCGAGATCTCCTCGAGCGTCTCGCCGGTCTCTTCTTCCGTGTGGGTCCGGGTCGCGATGTCGCCGAGCGACAGCATTCCGACCAGCTGCTTGTCACGGTCGACCACCGGCACGCGTCGGATCTGCGCGTCGCGCATCCTTTCGGACACTTCCTCGAGCGACTGGTCCTCGAAGCACCATTGCGTATCGGTGCTCATCACCTCCCTGAGTTGCGCCTTGTCGACGACGCAACCTTGGGCGACGCCCCTTAACACGATGTCACGATCGGTCACCATGCCGACCAGCTTGCGGCCGTCGCAGACCGGGATCACGCCGGCGTCGAGCTCCTGCATCGCCTGCGCGGCCTTCATCACCGTTTCGGTCGGGGCGAGCGTCCGCACGCCGCGGGTCATTACCTGGGAAACCTGTGTCATGTCGACTCCTTGTCGTGTGTGGACAGTTCCGGAGACCTGCAATGACCATTCCCCCGCCGGCCGCCATGCCTTGCCCAGCCTCGGAAACCGGAGGACATTGAGGGCATGGCGCATGGTCCGGGAGCACGACCGCCGCCCGGCTACTGGGCTACCGGTTGACCGGGCCACCGGCTACCGGGGAGGCCGCCGTGTCCAGGGCCGACGGAGGAGAGCAATGAACAAGCCGATGGAAGCCGACATCGTTCGCATGCAGCTCTCGGGCGACAGGCTCGTCTTCGTCCTTCCCGGCCAGGGACGGACGCTGGAGGCCGGTTCGCTCGAATCCGCCCGGGAGCTCCTGCGCCATCGACCCGTGACGGCCGGGGAGCTGGAGGCGCTCATCGAGATCGTCGAGGACCACATCATGCCGAGCATGCGGCTACTGGAGGGGATCGCCGGATTCGAGGCGTCGGCCGCGGAGCTGGGCGACGTCGCCCGCGCACTGCTGGCCGAGGCGGGCGATCGGGCCGAGGTCGGTATCGACGACGTGGAGGACCTGTTCAACGCCCTGGCCGACGTCGCCAGCGGATCACCCGCAGGCGCAATGGGCATCCCGGTGGACGGCGACTTCGCGTTGCGCCTCGTCCTCCTGCGTGAGGTCATGCATCACGGCGGCTTCGGGCGGGTCAGCCTGCTTGCGTGAGGCGGTCTGGCCCTCGAGGTCCGACCCTCCGGCAGCCGGCTCTGTCGCATGCTTGACACCCGGCCCGGCGGCGATTGAAGTGCCGGCGAGGAGAACCGCCATGCAGACCCACAGTTTCATTGCGCTCGTCGGCTTCATCGCCTGGACGCTTGCCCTGCTGGTCCTGATGGAGGCCGAGCGCAGCCGGCTCGTGCTCGCGGGCCAGGTGCCGCCCAACCGCTTCCTCCCGGACAACGCCAACCTGTCCGCCTTCATGCAGCGCCTCGCGCGGGCCCACGCCAACTGCATCGAAGGGCTGCCGGTCTTCGGCGGCCTGCTGCTCGCCGCCATCGCGACCGGCTCGACGTCGATCACCGATGCGCTGGCCCTCGTACTGTTGGGCGCCCGGGTGTTCCAGTCGAGCGTGCACCTGGTCTCGACGAGCCCGATGGCGGCGACGATCCGCTTCGCGGCCTTCGCGGTACAGGTGGCGATCGCGGTGTACTGGACGTGGCGCTTGCTGGCGGATGCAGTCTAGGCGAGTCGCCCCGATGGACCGTCTCGTCCAGGACACCGCCAGTCAGGACACCGCCAACCCCTTCGGGAACGAGCGGATCCGCTGGCTCAGGTAGATGCCTGTCAGGAGGGCGACGCAGGTGAAGGCGAGCGCCACGCGGAAGCCGCCGGCCTCGATCAGCACGCCGGCGATCGCCGGGCCGATGAACTGGCCGCCGGCGAAGAAGAGGGTGGCGTAGCTGAAGGCGAGCGGAATGTAGCGCGGCGCGACCTGGTCGGTGCTGGCGGCCTGCACCATGGTGAACGATCCGTTGATGGCCAGGCCGAAGAGCAGGAAGTGGAAGAAGAACGCCGGCAGCGTCTGCGAGAACATGGGCAGCGCCATGCCGACGGTGACCAGCGACATGGTCAGCATCAGGGTGTTGCCGCGCCCCCAGGAATCCGACAGCGAGCCCCACAGGGGGCCACAGATCACCGACAGCAGGCCGGACAGCGAGACCAGCCAGCCGGCCGTGGTGCTGGCGATCCCGGAGGCCTCGGCGAAGCTCACCATGAAGATCGCCTGCGCGATGTAGCTCACGCCGATGATGCCGTACACGACCGCGATCGTGACCACGCGCGGATTGCGGTAGATGCGCCACTTCTCCGCCCGCGACAGCACCTGCCGGCCGGCGGGGCCGCTGACCGGCGGGTCCTTGACGCCGAAGAGCACGAGCAGGATCGCCACGGCGGCGACGCCGGCGAAGACGCCCCAGCTGACCCGCCAGCCAATGGCGCCGAAAATCCGTATCAGCCCGGGCACCAGCAGGCCGATCAGGAACAGGCCGGCGCCGATGCCGGCCGTCATGCAGCCGATCATCAGGCCGCGTCGCTCGGGATACCAGGTCACCAGCAGGGAGAGCATCGGCGCGAAGCAATAGGCGGTGCCGACGCCGAGCGCGAACATCAGCATCGCTATGGGGAGGTACGAATCGGCGAGGGCGAGCCCGACGAAACCGAGCATGACCAGGAGCAGTCCACCCATGCTCGTGTTGCGCGAGCCCCAGCGCGTCGCGGCGACGCCGCCCGGCAGGATGAAGAGGAAGTAGCCCAGCGCGGTGATCGTCCCGAGATTGCCGGCGGCGCGGTAGGACAGGCCGAGTTCGGCGCGCATCGACGGCAGGAGCAGGCCGTAGGCCAGCCGGGCGAACACGATCGCCACCATCGCGGTCAGCGAGGCGGCCAGGAGCAGGACGACGGTATTGGGTCGGGAGGAATCGGTGGGGGCCACGGGCATGACCGATTCTCTCCCGATCCGCCTATCGGCGCATGCCGACTCCCTCGCGTTAAAGTGTGGATGCCGAGCCAATACCGTGGAAGCGACATGAGCGACCAGTCACGACGCATCGACACCGGTACCGAGGAACTGCTCTGCGAGTTGCGCGAGCGGGTCGCGGTGATCACCCTCAACCGGCCCGAGGCGCGCAATGCCCTGTCCGATCGCATGAGCCCGGCGCTGCGCGCGATGATCCGCCATTGCGCCGACGACGACGAGGTCGGGGCCGTGGTGCTCACGGGCGCCGGCACGAGCTTCTGCGCCGGTGGCGACGTCAAGGGCATGGGCGAGCGCAGTGCGAAGCGCGAGATGACCCCGGCCGAGCGGATCGCCGACCTGCGCGAGCGCCAGCGCCTGCTCACCGGCGCCCTGGTGGCGATGCGCAAGCCGACGATCGCCGCATTGCCGGGGCCGGCGATCGGTGCGGGGCTGTCGATCGCACTCGCCTGCGACGTGCGGATCGCCGCGGCATCGGCGTTCGTCGCCACGGGCTACGCCCGCGTGGGCCTGTCCGGCGACTACGGCATCGCCTCGCTGCTGACGCGCCTGGTGGGCACCGGGCGCGCCCGCGAACTGATGTTCTCCGGCGATCGCGTCGATGCCCACAGTGCGGAGATGATCGGGCTCGTCAACCGGGTGGTGCCCGATGACGAGCTGCAGGCCGAGGCTTTCGCGTTCGCCAGGCGCCTTGCCAACGGGCCGGTCCGGGCGCTGCGCCTGATGAAGGACAATCTCGACGACGCGCTGGTGGTGGACTTCGACGTGGCGCTCGAGCGCGAGGCCGAGCGCCTGGTGGAAGCCGCGGGCACCGCCGACCACGCCGAGGCGGTGCGGGCCTTCGTCGAGAAGCGGGCGCCGAGGTTCACCGGCCGGTGATGCCCTCGGGCCGGACCGGTTGAAGGCCTCGATGCCGCCCGCTTCGGCGCCGGGCGCCTGGCGCACGACCGATATCCCGGCCCGGCTCGACGCCCTGGCGTGGAGCCCCTTCCACACGCGCGTCGTGGTCGCGCTCGGCATCACCTGGATCCTCGACGGCCTCGAGGTCACGCTGGCCGGCGCCGTATCGGGGGCGCTCCAGGCGAGCCCGGTGCTGCGCCTCACTGATGCCGAGATCGGACTCGCAGCGAGCGCTTACCTCGCCGGGGCGGTGCTCGGTGCCATCTTCTTCGGCTGGCTGACCGACCGGCTCGGGCGCAAGCGGCTGTTCTGGATCACGCTCGGCGTCTACCTGAGCGCCACCGGGGCGACCGCGTTCTCGCCGGACGTCGGGTTCTTCATGGCCTGCCGGTTCCTGACGGGCGCGGGCATCGGCGGCGAGTATGCCGCGATCAACTCCGCCATCCAGGAACTGGTGCCGGCGCGCCATCGCGGCCAGACGGACCTCGTCGTCAACGGCAGCTTCTGGCTGGGCGCCGCACTGGGCGCCGTCGGCTCGGTGGTGCTGCTCGAGCCCGGACGCCTGCCGCTCGACATGGGCTGGCGCGCCGCCTTCGGCATCGGCGCCGCGCTGGGCATCGTGATCCTCTTCCTGCGCCGCCATATTCCCGAGAGCCCGCGCTGGCTGATGACGCACGGTCGCGTCGCGGAAGCCGAGGCGATCGTCGCGGCGATCGAGGCGCAGGCGCGGCAGGCACCGGCCGGTCCAGGGCGCCCGGGCGTCCGTCGGGCCGGGGAGCAGGTCGGGCGGGGCGCAGCAGGCGGCCAGGCTGCGCCCCTGCGGCTCGCGGCGACGCCACCCCGGACGACCATGCTCGATGTGGCGCGCACCCTGCTGTCGCGCTACCGGCGCCGCACGATGGTCGGGCTGGTGCTGATGGCCTCGCAGGCCTTCTTCTACAACGCGATCTTCTTCACCTATGCGCTGGTGCTCGGCCGCTTCTTCGGCGTGCCCGCCGAGGACGTCGGGCTGTACCTGCTGCCGTTCGCCGCCGGCAACTTCCTCGGTCCGCTGCTGCTGGGCCGGCTGTTCGACACCCTCGGCCGGCGCCGCATGATCGCCTTCACCTATGCCGCATCGGGCATCCTGCTGGCGCTCACCGCCGCCCTGTTTGCGGCGGGCGTGCTCGGCGTGGTGGCGCAGACGGTGGCCTGGTCGGTGGTGATCTTCTTCGCGTCGGCGGCGGCGAGCTCGGCCTACCTCACCGTCGGCGAATCCTTCCCGCTGGAGATGAGGGCGCTGGCCATCGCGCTGTTCTATGCCTTCGGCACCGCGGTCGGCGGCGTGGCCGGGCCATGGATCTTCGGCGAGCTGATCGGCACCGGGGAGCGCTCCTCGATCGCCTGGGGCTATGCCTTCGGGGCGGCGCTGATGCTCGGCGCCGCGACCGTCCAGTGGCGCTGGGGGCTCGATGCCGAGCGCCGCTCGCTCGAGGACATCGCGCCGCCGCTATCGCGGCGCTGACGCCGGCCGGCGCACGACCCGCAGCTTCGCCGAATCGCCGCCGCCGCAATAGAAGCGGTCGGCGCCGTCGGATTCGAGGCCCGATACGCCGGTGCCCGCCGGCATGTCGATGCAATCGAGGACTTCGCCGCTGCGTGGGTCGATCCGCCGCAGCTCGCTCGAGTCGCCCTCCCAGGTGCCATGCCAGAGGTCGCCGTCGACCCACGTGACGCCGGTGACGAAGCGACTGGACTCGATGGTGCGCAGGACGGCGCCCGTGCCCGGGTCGACCTGGTGGATCAGGCGTTGGCGATACTGTCCGGCCCAGAGGCTGCCTTCGGCCCATGCGAGACCGGAGCAGTCGGCGGGAGCGGCGATCGTGGCGAGCACCTTGCCGGACTCGGGGTCGATCTTGCGGATGCGGTCGCCGGCGACCTGGTACAGGTGCCTGCCATCGAAGGAGCTGCCGGCGTCCGCCGGCGTGTCGATCGAGCGCACGGTCCTGCCGCTCGCCGGGTCGAGCGCATCGAGCCGCTCGCCGGTCGCGAACCAGACCTGCCGGCCGTCGTAGGTCACGCCATGCACGGCGTCGACGCCTGGAAAGGGTCCGTACTCCTGGATGATTTCCGCACTGTGTCGCTTCATGTCGTTCTCCCGTTGGATGCCGCCATCCTAGGCGCCCGGCAGCGACGCGGGGAGTAACAAGCTTGTCGTGAAACCCGTCGGGGGCGGGCTCGTCCAGCGGCGGGCCGGGCCCCGCCCGACGGCCTGGACCCTGCCGGCCGCCGCGAGCGATCCGAGCGCGCGCTGCACGCTGCGCTGGCTCGCGCCGAGCGCCAGCGCCGGCGCCGAACTCGACCAGGACTCGCCATCGAAGAGCAGGGCGAGCACCTCGGCATGCGGCTCCTCGAAGGGGCCCGCCAGGACGGCGACCTCTTGCGCGTGCAGCGGCGC
>DAIMFM010000136.1:7590-7973 GCA_036724585.1 Burkholderiaceae bacterium
TGCAGCCTGACCTCGCCGCCGCCGCTGGCGGTCAGCAGCGGCCGCAGGGCGGCGCGCAGGCGCCCGAGTTCGACCCGCAGTCGCGCCCGATGCGTTTCGTCGCCGTGGCGCGTGCGGAACACGCCCGCGATGAGATTCTCGCGCGCCGCATCCCCGGGCCAGGCCTGCGCCAGCGCCCGGGCCAGCGCGACGAGCACCGATCGCCCCGCCAGCGACACCCGCGTGCCGGCGCCGCAGACCGCGTTGCGGCAGGTGTCGACCACGAGGCTTCCCGAGCCCAGCAGCGCCTCGACTTCATCGAGGCGCAGCACGCGCTCCTCGCCCTGCGCGAACAGGCGCGCCGCGGGCTGGCGCAGGGCGGCGGCCGCGTGGCGCACCTCCGC
>DAIMFM010000137.1:0-7941 GCA_036724585.1 Burkholderiaceae bacterium
CGAGAAGGAGCAGACGCTTAACCAGCTGCTCGCCGAACTCGACGGCTTCGACCCGCGCGGCGGCCTCGTCCTGCTCGCCGCGACCAACCGGCCTGAAGTGCTCGATCCCGCGCTGCTGCGCGCCGGTCGCTTCGACCGCCAGGTCCTGGTCGATCGCCCGGACCGCGTGGGCCGCGTGCAGATCCTGAAGGTGCACATCCGCAAGATCAGCATCGACCCCGCGCTCGAGCTCGAGACCATCGCCGCCCTGACCCCGGGCTTCACCGGCGCCGACCTCGCCAATCTCGTCAACGAAGCGGCGATCGTGGCCACCCGCAAGGGCCACGAGCACGTCGGGGTGAACGATTTCACCGAGGCGATCGAGCGCATCGTTGCCGGGCTCGAGAAGCGCAACCGGGTCATGAACCCGCTCGAGCGCAAGGTGGTCGCCTACCACGAGATGGGCCACGCCATCGTCGCCCTCGCGCTGCCCGGGCAGGACCCGGTGCAGAAGGTCTCGGTGATCCCGCGCGGCATCGGCGCGCTCGGCTACACCATGCAGCGCCCCACCGGCGATCGCTACCTCATGACCCGCAGCGAGCTCGAGAATCGCATGAGCGTCCTGCTCGGCGGGCGCGCCGCCGAAGTGCTGGTCTTCGGCGAGATCTCCACCGGCGCCGCCGACGACCTCGACCGGGTGAGCGAGATCGCCCGCAGCATCGTCACCCGCTACGGCATGAGCGAGGAGCTCGGCCTGGTCGTCTACGAACCGCAGCGCCAGACGCTGCTGCCGGTGCAGCAGGCCGTTCCCTCGCCACGCAACCATGCGGAGGAGACGGCCCGCGAGATCGACGAGGCGATCCGCGGCTTCGTGGCGCGCGCCTTCGAGGCCGCCATGGCCATCCTCGTCGAGAACCGCGAGGGCCTCGAGCGCAGCGCCGAGGCGTTGCTCGAGCGCGAGACGCTGGGCGAGGCCGAGATCCATGCGCTGGTGGGGCTGCCGGCGCGCCCCCAGGCGGAGGAGCCGGCGTAGGCGTCCGTCGTCAGCCGCGCAGCACCTCCCCGAAGCGCCGCACCGCCTGGGCGACGTACGCCTGCGCCGCCGGCGACCAGCGGCCCATGTCGAAGAAGCCGTGGATCATCCCGTCGCAGCGGATGATGTCGGCCGCCACCCCGGCCGCCTGCAGGGCCTTGCCGTAGGCCTCGCCCTCGTCGCGCAGCGGATCGAACTCCGCGGTGACGATCACCGCCGGCGGCAGGCCCGCCAGGTTCGGCTCCCGCAGCGGCGCAATCCGCGGATCCGTCATCTCGGTCCAGTCGCCCGCATAGTGGCGGTAGAACCACTTCATGGTCTCGAGCTCCAGGAAGTAGCCCCTGGCGTTCTCGGAGATGGAAGGATGGCCGGCCTCGAGGTGGTCGACGGCCGGATAGATCAGGAACTGCGCCGCCAGCCCTCGTGGTTCGTTGCGCAGCTGCTGCGCGACCACCGCCGAGAAGTTGCCGCCGGCGCTGTCGCCGGCTACCCCGACCGTGTCGTTGCCGCCGAGCTCGCGGGCGTGGGCGAGGACCCAGCGGGTGCCCGCCACGGCGTCCTCGACGCCGGCCGGAAACGGGTGCTCCGGCGCGAGGCGGTAGTCGTGCGAGACGACGACGGCTCGCGCACCGTGGCAGATGTCGCGGCACATGTTGTCATGGGTGTCGAGGTTGCCAATGACATAGCCGCCGCCATGGAGGTAGCTGACCGTGGGGAAGGGCCCCGTGCCTTCGGGCCGGTAGATGCGCGCCTTCATCGGGCCTTCCGCGCCGTCGACCGTGGTGTCCTCGACGCTGCCCACCGGCACGATCTCCTCGGGCTTGCGGGTGCCGATGGTGAGCGCGAGGTAACCGGCGCGGCCTTCCTCGGGCGTGCCCATGTAGGTGGGCTTGCGGCCGGCGTCGGCCAGCATCCTGAGGACGCCGGCGAGGTGGGGGTCGAGCGGCATGGGACGGGATCTCCTCGTTGTCGGAATGGAAGTCCCAACGGTACACGACTGCGGCGATGTCGTTCCGACTGCGGCGATTCCATTCGCGCCGCCCGCGACCCGGGCGCGCATTGCACCGCGACCGCGATTGGGCTATACCCGGGGAATCACGCCAGGGCCCCGCGGGCCAGGGCCTCGCATTCAGGCGGCCGCCGCACGGCCGGCCGTCCCGCTGGAGAATCCCATGACCGACCTGTCCCACCTGCCGAGCCCGTCCGTCGAGGCGACCGAGGTGCCCGACAACCACGGCGCCAACCTGTACCGGGCGGATCCGGGCTTCGGTCCGCTGCTCGACCTCTACCTGGAGCCGGCGCTGCGCGCGCATCTCGAGCCGCATCTCGATGCGCTCGGGGCGCTCGCCGGGCGCGAACTCGACGCGCTCGCGGCCATCGCCGACCAGAACCCGCCGACGCTGTCGGTGCGCGCCCGCAACGGGCGCGACCTCGACACCATCCACAAGCACCCGGCCTACGTGGCGATGGAGCGCATGGCCTTCGGCGACTTCGGCCTCGCGCGCATGTCGCACCGGGGCGGCGTGCTCGGCTGGCCCGAGCCGATGCCCGCTGCGGCCAAGTACGCGCTCACCTATCTCTTCGTGCAGGCGGAGTTCGGCCTGTGCTGCCCGGTCAGCATGACCGATTCCCTCACGCGCACCTTGCGCAAGTTCGGCTCGCCCGAACTCGTCGAGCAGTTCCTGCCCATGCTCACCGCCGAGGACTTCGACGCCCAGGCGCAGGGCGCGATGTTCATGACGGAGCAGGGGGCGGGATCGGACGTCTCGGCGACCGCCACCCGGGCCAGCCGCGACGCCGACGGCACCTGGCGCCTCCATGGCGACAAGTGGTTCTGCTCGAACCCCGATGCCGACTTCGCGATGGTGCTCGCCCGCCCCGACGATGCGCCGGCCGGCCATGCCGGGGTGACCCTCTTCCTGCTACCGCGGCGGCTGCCCGATGGCTCGCGCAACGCCTACCGGATTCTGCGCCTTAAGGACAAGCTGGGCACCCGGTCGATGGCCAGTGGCGAGATCCGCCTCGAGGGCGCGGTGGCGCACATCATCGGCGAGGTCGGCAACGGCTTCCGGCAGATGGCCGACATGGTCAACAACTCCCGTCTGTCCAACGGGGTGCGCGCCGCCGGCCTGATGCGCCGGGCGCTCACGGAGGCGCTGTTCATCGCGCGCGAGCGCCGCGCCTTCGGCCGGACGCTCATCGAGATGCCGCTGATGCAGCGCCAGCTCGCCAAGCAGATGGTCTGGGCCGAGCAGGCCCGCAGCATGGTGTTCCAGACGGCGGAGGCGCTGGCCGCCGCCGACGGCGGCGATGCCGCGGCGCGGCCGCTGGCGCGGATCATGACCCCGCTCATCAAGTACCGCGCGTGTCGCGATGCCCGCAAGGTCACCGGCGATGCGATGGAGGTGCGCGGCGGCTGCGGCTACATCGAGGAATGGAGCGATCCGCGCCTGCTGCGCGATGCCCACCTCGGCTCGATCTGGGAAGGCACCAGCAACATCGTCGCGCTCGACGTGATCCGGGCGATGCGTCGCGAAGGCTCTGCCGATGCGCTCGAGGCGCACGTTGCCGCCAATCTGGCGGGCGCGAAGATGGCCGACGCGGTGCGGGCGCGCTTCGACGAGGCGCGCGAGCGCGCCTTCGCCTTCGCGCGCCGGGCGGCCGAGGACCGCGAGGGCGGCGACCTCATCGCCCGCCAGGCCGCCGCGGGCCTGTACCACATCACCACGGCCGCCGCGATGGCGCGCGAGGCGACCCGGCTCGGCGATCCCCGCCGCCTGCTGCTCGGGCAGTTCGCGCTCGCCCACCGGCTGCTGCCGCGTGATCCGCTCGCCGACGAGCGCGCGCAGGCCCGCTGGCTGCCGATGCTGCTCACCGAGCAGCCGCTGGGGCTGCCCTTCGAGGACGTGTCGATCCTGTGAACGAACCCGCCGCTGTCGCCGACCCCGGGGCGGGGGCGGTGGCGGCTACCGGCGGGCCGTTCCGGGCCGCGGGCTACTTCTTGTACTCGACCAGGATCTCGCGGTAGCGGGTCGGGCCGACGTTCTTCGCTTTGTGCGTGACCGGCACGCGAGCGCCCTTGGCCAGCTCCGATACCACTTCAAGGTGGCCATCCTCGAGCTTGAGCTCGTAGACGGCGCCGGTCGGCACCGGCAATGTGCCGAGGTCCTTGCCCTCTTCGTCGAATACCTGCAGCGACGATCCTTCTATCGCGTACCAGACGTATTCGTGTTCGTGGGTGTGGATGGGGGTCTCCTCGCCCGGTGCGAGCTCGAAGTTCCAGACGATCACCTTGTCGTTCTCGAACAGCTTGTCGGTGCCCACTCCAGCAATCGGTGTGTCGGTGCTTGCTCCAGCCATGCTTGTCTCCATCGTTGTATGGGGCGGATCTGGGTCGAGTGCGCCACTCCGCCCCCTCGGGGGCACGGGTGCCCCAGACAAGTATAGGTTGTCGGTCGACGTTGACAAGGCCGGCTCCGGTCTTGCCTGCGAAGTCCGTCGGTGCACGGGCCCGTCGGTGCACAGGCGCACGCGCCCCGGCGAATGATCCGGCCGCACTCAGGCCGAGGGCGGTGGCGAGAGCACCGCGACGGGGGCGAAGAGGATCGCCAGTCCCACGATGATCAGCACCGCCCGGCGCCAGGCGGGCGCCGGCGCGATCGCGCCGAAGGACACCGCGGCCAGGGCGATGCCCACCTTCAGCATGGCCGCCAGCGCCGGCCAGGGATGGGCGAGGATCTCGATCAGCGCCGGATTGGCGACCATGCCCAGCGGGATGAGGTACAGCCCCACGCCCAGGGCCATCGCGAAGAGGGCGACCTTCAGCCAGTTCTCGCCGACCATGCCGGCGGCGATGAACACGGCGCCGCACACGGGCGGCGTGATGGTCGAGATGAGCGCGTACCAGAACACGAAGAGGTGGGCGAGCAGCGGCGAGAGGCCGAGCTCGATCAGCGCCGGCCCGCCGACCGAGACGCAGATCACGAAGGCGGCGGTCGAGGGGACTTCCAAGCCGAGGATCAGGCAGGCGATCGCGGTCAGCGCGAGCGCCACCCAGACCTGCTGTCCCGCGCCCGAGAGGATGAGCGATGTCACCTTGATGCCGAGGCCCGTCATCGAGAGCACGCCGATCACGAGCGATGCGCACAGGATGATCGCGGCGATCATCGAGACCTGGCGCCCGGCGTTGACGGCGAGGTCGGCGCATCGCCGGCCCAGTCGGCGCAGGTCCGGGCGCATGCCCGCATCGAAGGCGAGCAGCGCGGCCGCGCCGAAGGTCGCGATGCAGGCGGCGTACTGCGGGGTGTACCCCGGGCCGAACATGCCCCACATCAGCAGCGAGAAGGGCAGGAGGAAGAAGGCGGAGGTGATCGCCACGATGCGCCAGGGCGGTTGCTGGTCCGCGGGCAGCCCGCGCAGGACGAAGCGGCGCGAGAACGCATTGATGCCGACCCAGGTGGCGAAGAAGTACAGCAGGGCGGGCAGCAGGGCGGCCGCCATGATCGAGGTGTAGGGAACGCCGAGCAGCTCGACCATCACGAAGGCGCCGGCGCCCATCAGCGGCGGCATGATCTGCCCTCCCGACGAGGCGACCGCCTCCGTCGCGCCGGCCAGCGCGCGGGGATAGCCGAGCCGGGTCATGGCCGGCAGGGTGATGGCGCCGGTGGAGGCGACGTTGGCCGAGGCCGAGCCGGAGATCGAACCGAACAGGGCGGAGGAGACGATCGAGACCTTGGCCGCGCCACCGCGCAGTCGTCCCGCGGCGGCGGCCGCGATGTTCATGAAGCCCTGGCCCGCCTCGCCGGCATTGAGCACCGCGCCGAAGATCACGAACACGGCCACGATGTTCACGGACACCGCCGCAAGCGAGCCCCACAGGCCGCCTTCCGCGATGGTGAGCGTGCCGAGGTAGCTCGAGAGCGGGATGCCGGGATGGCCGAACTCGCCGGGGATGTGCTCGCCCAGGAGCCCGTAGGCGAGCGCCGCGGCGGCCACGAGCGGGAGCGGCCAGCCGATCGCCCGGCGCGCCATCTCGAGGGTGATCAGCAGCAGCGCGATCGCGCAGGCGATCTGGAAGTTGCCGTCGAGGAAGCCGTACTGGTTGCCCAGCGCGTCCTCCTGCCAGGCGATGCCGGCCAGGATCACCGCGCCCACGCTCGCCAGCACGATCCCGGTCACGCGCTCGAAGCGATTGCGGGCGACCAGGACCAGCGTCCAGGGCAGGGCGAGCGCCATGTGCAGCGGGCGGGCGACCAGGTTCGGCACGAGGCCGATGAAGACGAGCCCGATGTGGAAGGCGATCGTCAGTGCGCCCGGCAGGCCCAAGACCGGACCCGGCGCCGCCTTGCCGGTGACCCCGGTGGGAACGTACCCGCCGGCCCAACCCGGTGTGGCGGGGGCCGGCGGATCGCCGCGAGGCGCCCGCCGGGACGGATAGCCACGGGGTGCCGCGTCCTACTTGTGCGCGGCGTCGAGCTCGACCCCACGTTCGGTGTAGTAGCGAGCCGCGCCCGGGTGCAGCTGGGTCGAAATGTTGGCGAGCAGGCCGAAGTCCACGCCCTTCCACCATGCCGAGGCGGCGCCCATCTTCTCCTTCTGCTCCCAGTACGTCCGCGTCAGGAGGTAGGCGGTGTCGTCGTCCATGGCCGTCGTCGCGTAGGCGACCACCGGCAGCGATGTGGTGACTACGTCGCTATCCTGGCCCGGATACGTGCCCGCCGGGATCACGATGCGCGTGCGCTTGGTCTGCGCGACCTGCTCGTCGGTGAGCGAGAGCAGGTCGACCCCGGTGCCGGCGGCCGCTTCCATCACGTTGGGCGCGGGGAAGGAGCCGGCGGTGACGAAGCCGTCGATCTGGCCGTTCTTGAGCGCGGCCACGGCGTTGGAGAGCTCCACGTCGGCGACCTCCACCTTGTCCTGCAGGCCGAACATCTCGAGGTAGCGCTTGCCCTCGTTCGCCCCGAACGAGCCCTTGCCGATGAGCAGCTTCTTGCCGGCGAGACCGGCGAAGTCGCTCACGCCCGCGTCGGCGCGCATCACGAAGTGCATGGTGAGCGACGGAATCGGGAACAGCGCCCGGATCTCCGCGAACTTGGGGCTCGGCCGATCCTTGAACGGGCCGGCGCCGCCGAGCGCGCTGCCCACCAGTGCCGGCGGGGACGTGAACACGTAGTTGCCGGGCCGCACGGCCGCTTCCATCACGTTCTGTACCGATCCCTGGCTTTCCTCGACGGTGAGGATGACCTCGCCGTTCGTGCCGGCCTTGACGGCCTCGGCGATCTGCACGCCCATCTGGTAGTAGGACGTGCCCGTCTTGGCGGACTTGTAGGTGACGCGGGTCTCGGCCTGCGCGGCCGACAGCGGCATGGCGATCGCGAGCGCGATCGCGGCGAGGTGGTACAGCGGTTTCATGGGGTTCCTCCCGGTTGCGTGGTTGCGGGCAGCCGGGTCGGTCGCCCGGTCGTCAAGGGTCTCAGCGGGCGAAGGCGTCGGCGAAGCGCTCCCGCAGCAGGTTCTTCTGGACCTTGCCCATCGTGTTGCGGGGCAGTTCGTCGACCACATAGTAGCGCCGCGGCTGCTTGAAGCGCGCGAGGCCGTCGCCGATGGCAGCGGCGATCGCCTCGGTGTCGAGCGTGACGCCCGCACGCGGCACGAGGACGGCGACCACGCCTTCGCCGAGGTCGGCATGCGGCGCGCCGATGACGGCGCTCTCGAGCACGCCGGGCTGCTCGTCGAGCAGCAGTTCAACTTCCTTCGGATAGATGTTGAAGCCGCCCGAGATGACGAGGTCCTTGCCGCGGCCCACGATCTGGACATAGCCGTCGTCGTCGATGCGCCCGAGTGCGCCGGTGATGAAGTAGCCGTCTGACCGGAAGGCCTCGGCGGTCTTGTCCGGCATGCTCCAGTAGCCCTGGCAGACGTTCGGTCCC